>NZ_JADBUN010000122.1:0-35380 GCF_020245625.1 Microcystis sp. M049S2
AAAACTCCCCAAGCTCCCTCTCTGTCCAGCAATGCTCTAAAGTTGATAAATATCAATCTAACAAAAACTCAAAGCCCTATTATACAAGCTTTACAAGTATGAGTTGTTGATAGTTTGACATGACAGGTTCGGTAGAGCCATGATTCTTTGACATCCTCACCACGCTATCTTTTTAAGGATAGTGGCTGAATGGGTTTGATGCTTGACCAAAAAAATGCCTAATGGCTTAGGTCTTACCTCCATGTTGTCAACTGATTTTAATGATTTTCATTAGCAATAATTTGCTGAATTTATTGTTTTAATTTAGGTAAATTATCTTTAATAACTCCCCAAACTTCATCTACATTGATTCCCGCGTAGCTATGGATTAAAATATCTCGAAACCCTGCAATTTTACGCCAAGTAATTTCAGGATATTTTTTCTAATCTCAGGAGAGAGTTGTTTAACAGCTTCTCCAATGACTTCAAAACAGCGAATCACAGCATCTTGAATTAATAAAGATTGATAGAATCTGTCTTTTCCCTCCTGTGTATAAGATTCGATTCGTTCAATTCTGTCTAAAATATCATCTAAATAAATTAAGTCATCCTTCATAAAGGAATCACCTCTTTCATGATTCTTTCTCGAAAACAATCTCGTAAATTGTTAATAGTAGCCACATCAACTTTACAGCCTAAATAATCTTCTAAGTCTTGAATTAAACCAATTCTATCTAATAAGTTGCGCCCTTGTTCCATTTCTACTAAAAAGTCAATATCACTGTCACTACCGTCTTCTCCTCTGGCAACTGATCCAAATATTAGAATATTAAATGCTCCATGTTTTCGAGCAATTTTTATAATATTCTCTCGTTTTTCTTGAAGAAGTTGATAGCGTTTCATTTTCATAATTTCCCGAATATTTTTTAAGCAAGATGAGTTTTTCCTATTTTTAGAGAAAAATGGACTCTTTCTTACTAATCTATAAATTCTTTGCTCGATGACCTTTACTAGGAATTACTGTCTTGTCTTATATGACTCCCAAAAATCAAAAATCAGTGTAAGCAAAAGCACATTACCCCATCATAAAACTAGGGGGTTTTAAACCCGAATTTTCGATAACCTGAGATGCCGCAATACTGAAAAACTTCATCCCCAAACCTTTCCACTCCCCCCTAGCTTTTACATAGAGATAAAAACCTAAATAGAACAGACAAAAAGCCTGTTCTATCCCTGAGGAGAAAAAAACTTAAACCGTCATGATATCTTTTTCTTTTGTCGTTAATAAATCCTCGATTTTGGCGATAAATTTATCGGTGGATTTCTGCACTTGATCCTGTAAATCCCTGGATTCATCCTCAGAAATTTCGTGACTTTTCTCCTGTTTACGGATAGCATCGATCGCATCCCGGCGAATATTGCGGACAGCCACCTTTCCCTCTTCGGCCAATTTCGCCGCTAATTTGACCAAGTCCTTGCGGCGATCGCTAGTGAGGGGAGGGATATTCAAACGAATGGTCTGACCGTCATTACTGGGGGTTAAACCCACGTCCGAGAGAGAAATCGCCTTTTCGATCGCCCCCATACTGGTACGATCGAAGGGTTGAATAGCGATCGTGGTTGCGTCGGGAGTGCTAATAGTGGCCAGGGACTTGAGGGGAGTTTCCATGCCATAATACTCCACCACGATCCGATCTAAAAGAGAAGCATTTGCCCGGCCGGTACGAATCGTATTAAAAGCTCTCTGGGTTGATTCGACGGTTTTCTGCATATGGTCTTGAACTTCAGCTAACTTCACAGAATCCTCCTACCAATGTTCCAACGGGTTCACCTTTGACAGCGCGAACAATATTACCTGCTACCGACAGATCGAAAACGACTATCGGAATATTATTTTCCTTGCACAGAGCGATCGCAGTTCCGTCCATCACCCGCAGATCATGGGTCAGCACATGACCGTAGGTGAGACTTTGAAAGCGTCGCGCATTAGGGTTGTGAGAGGGATCGGAATCATAAACCCCATCCACTTTCGTCGCTTTAAACACCACTTCCGCATCGATTTCGGCAGCCCGTAGGGCCGCCGTGGTATCGGTGGTAAAGAAAGGATTACCCGATCCCGCACCGAAAACCACCACCCGACCTTTTTCCAGATGACGGATGGCCCGCCGGCGGATGTAGGGTTCAGCTAATTCCTGCATAGCGATCGCCGTTAATACCCTGGTCGGTACTTGCGCTCGTTCTAGGGCATCCTGCAAGGTCATAGCGTTCATGACTGTTGCTATCATACCAATATAATCGGCCGTAGCCCGATCCATGCCGGCCGAGGCGGCTTTCACCCCGCGAAAAATATTGCCCCCACCGACCACGATCGCCAATTGGATGCCTTGGTCAACCACTTCGGAGATTTCCTGGGCGATAGCGGAAACCACCATCGGGTCGATCCCATAGCCGAGATTGCCCATCAGGGCCTCCCCACTCAGTTTTAATAATACCCGCTTGTACGCCATGCCCTTACTACCACTCGCTAAAACAAGATCTAGATAATTTTTGTCTCCCCATAAGATAGCAGGTTTTGGCCTTGATTTAAGTTGACCAGTTCACTCTCCCAGCCGGATCAGAAGTTCAACTTAATAAATCTTTTCCTTGGCACATTGGTATTTAGTGATACCTTTGTTATTAAAGGGAGCTTAGTTTTATTGAGAATTTAACCGTGATCAGCGATCGATTACTATTGGTCAACAAAAACAATCAAAGGGCTGCTAAAACCGATACCTTTGATTGGGTGTATGGGTTTCAGGATGGAACTCGTCTGATGGGCAAGGTTTGCGGTTACTTAGATCCCGATAGTAATCGTCTTCTCGATCCCGAAAACTGCAGTGCTATCTACCAGAATGCCCAAGGACAAGTCCTTAGTCGTTGGCAAGGTGGAGATTTTATCGCTTTTGAACTAACCACCACCGGGGAAGATATCCTGATCGTGGCTTCTAATGATAATTGTGTCAGTAATAGTCTCTGTTTGGTTTCGGGCATTAGTCGCAGCTGCGCCCAAGTTAGCGATGAAGGAAAATCCCTCGTCCGGGAGGTTTTTCAATACCCTGCTTGGTCTTTGCAGGACGATAATAGCAGTTCTAAGCCGGCTTTCAGTTGGAATTGTTCCGTATCTCCCTTTTTCCCCTTTGTTTCCCTGCGTTTTAATCTCCAGTCCACCAGCAGCAAAAAATTCTATCGTTGGACGGTTTCTCCCTATTTTCCCTTTTGTCCCCTCTTAGAAGTGGGAGAATCCCTTGCCTAATTGGCTTTTTCACTACGATAGTTCTAGAAGATTTCAACACATAAGGAATGGTTAAAACCGTAAGCTATCCTGCTATATCAGACTTAGGATGGCGTTCTTTTCGAGATATGCTATCGGCTAAATCCGCTTAGTATGGCCGGGATTTTCGCTTAATTTCTCGATGGCAACCAACAAAGCCAAAAGTCTGACCGTTGCTGTGGACATAGGGTCCAAAAAGCCTTAAATGTCCCTAGAGATGTTAGAGCAGTTATCTTAATGGTGAGCTACGAAGTTTTCCTTTTGGGGAGTCAGGAGTCAGTATTCAGCAGTCAGCTTTTATTTAGGGCTTGCTGAATAAATCTAAAAACCTGGTTGGATAAGACTTTTAGACCTTTTGTCAATTAAAAAGTACCGGATATGGGAGTGATCGGGGGGGAAATTCAGGTACTTTTCCCCTGAAAATTAGGTAATTGGCCACCTCAAAACCGGTAAAACCCCACACCCGTTCGGCTGAGCTCACGGCCGAAGCCCACACCCCACAACCCACACCCCACAATGCCTTCGCCAGAATCCGCTCCGCTTGTATCACAACTGCAAAAAAAAGTCAATAGTTTAGATGTACCATTTTATGCACCGGGGCATAAGCAGGGGGAAGGAATCGGGGAGGATTTAAGTAATTTACTGGGAAAAAGCGTCTTTAAAGCCGATTTACCCGAATTACCCGACCTTGATAATTTGTTTGCCCCGACGGGAGTGATTAAAGAAGCGCAAATTTTAGCAGCCGAGACATTTGGGGCAGATAAAAGCTGGTTTTTAGTCAATGGTTCCAGTTGTGGCATTATTGCAGCGATTTTAGCCACTTGCGGCGAGGGAGATAAAATTATTTTAGCGAGAAATATTCATAAATCGGCAATTTCGGGCTTAATTCTCTCTGGGGCGCAACCTATCTTTATCAATCCCGAATATAATCCCACTATCGATCTAAATTTAAATATAACCCCCCAATCCCTCGCAAATGCCCTGAAACTTCATCCCGACGCTAAAGCGGTGATGGTAGTCTCTCCCACCTATCAAGGGGTTTGCTGTGACTTAAAAACTATCGCCCAGATTACCAATCATTATTCCATCCCGCTGCTCGTCGATGAGGCTCACGGGGCCCATTTTGCCTTTCATCCCGATTTACCTCCGGCTGCCCTGTCTCTCGGCGCCGATATGGCTATTCAGTCCACCCATAAGGTTTTAGGGGCCTTAACTCAAGCATCAATGTTACACTTAAAAAGCGATCGCATTAGTTCCGAAAAAGTCGATCGAGCCTTACAATTAGTTCAAACCACTAGCCCTAGTTATCTACTTCTCGCTTCCCTTGATAGTGCTAGAAAGCAAATGGCGACGCAAGGACTAGATTTACTGAGCAAAACCCTCGATTTAGCCGCTACTGCCCGAAAAGAACTCGATAAAATCCCTAATATCTCTGTTTTAGACTTTCCCCATTCTATCCCGGGTTGTCACTGGTTTGATCGCACTCGTTTAACGGTAATCGTCAGAGATTTTGGCTTAACTGGTTACGAAATAGACGATATTTTGCGAGAAAAATACGCTGTCACGGCAGAATTACCGACTTTAAGCCAACTTACTTTTATTATCTCCATCGGCAATCATCGCGAACACATTAATCGCCTAATTACTGCTTTTCAATCCCTTCAATCCCCTTCCTCTACCAGTTTACCCCTGACTCCTGCCCCAGTCACGGGAAATTTGGCTATTTCTCCTAGAAAGGCTTTTTTTGCCCCTACAGAGATAGTATCCCGGAAAAATGCCCTCGATCGTCTTAGCGCTGATGTTATCTGTCCCTATCCCCCCGGTATTCCCGTTTTGATGCCGGGTGAGTTAATTTCTCAGGAACTCCTCGACTATCTGCAAACTATTTTAGACCTCGGTGGCACGATTACTGGCGGTAGTGATGATAATTTGGCAACTTTCAGGGTTTTAAAATAATCGCAAAATTATCTGATATATTAACCGGAAAAAGGCAGTAATAGCAATTGCCCCGATAGCTGCCATCACGGCAATGATAGCAATTTCAGGAAAACTTAGGCTGCCTTGCAGTTGCGGAATTAACATCAAGGCGAGAGTAATTGCTGCGATAATTGGTATATCTTTTCCTTCAATTACTTTTTTAAATAATGCCAAAACTAAGCCACCTAAGATCATAAAGGCGATGACAATTCCTACCGAGGGGACTAAACTATTTAAGGCAATTACTAATAATGTCCCCTCAAACCCTGTAAAGGCAGCATTAGCGAAAGTTTCCCCAAGAGAAAAGCGGGAAGTTTTTCTCATCACTGGAGAAGATGGGGAAGATGGGGGAATTGGGGAAGGTGGGGGAGGAGGATTTAAAGCGGTTAAAACTTCTCCACAGGATTGAAATCTATCCTGGGGATTTGCTAGTAACATTTTATTGAATACTTGGGCTAAATCTGCACTGATATTAGGGGCATAATTTTGCCAATTCCAGACCTGTTTTTGCGAATCGTATATATCATCAGGATCACGATTAGTTAAGAGTATAACACAGGTAGCTGCTAGGGCATATAAATCTGTGGCTGCTGATACCTGATTGCCTAATTGTTGTTCGGGAGGAGCAAATCCAGCTGAGTAAATTGTTGTGGATTTCTCTTGTGTATTATTGGGGTTATTAGTAGCCTGTTTTACTGCCCCAAAATCGAGTAAATAGAGGCGGCCATTTTTGGATAGCATGATGTTAGATGGTTTTATATCCCGGTGAATGGAACCATTTTCATGGATAAATTTGAGGATAAGAAGTAATTCTTTGAGAATGTTTTTAACTTCACTTTCTTGAAAGGGTTTTTGTTGCTGTTGAAGAATTTCTTCTAAGTTTTTACCGTCGATATATTCCTGGGCCAGATAGAAAAATTGCTCTTCTTCTCCCGTTAATTGATTCTTGACTTTTAAAGGGAAAAAAGCATAGAGATCGGGGATTTGAGGATGTTCTCGTCCTAAATCTTCTAAAACGTGCGCTTCTTGAAAAAATAAATTTTTCGCTTTTTCTAAAGCTTGCGGACTTAAATTACCCGAAGGTTGAAATTGTTTGAGTACACATTTAGCTTTTTTGGGACTATAACGATCTACTGCTAAAAATGCTGCCCCAAATCCTCCTTGTCCCAATAGACGTTCAGGCAAATAACGTCCCCCCAAAATTAATGGCATCCCGCAAGTAATACAATATTTCTGCTCGATCGAGGTTAAGCGATTGCTATCGTCTAGGTCTAGGCACTGATTACGCGGTCTCGGACAGTGGGGACGCGTGCAAATAACTTCCATAATCACCGTTTCCCGTGGTACTGCTCTTAGTTTAGCTACTACCGGCAATTCGGGTTAAAATTTTTATTCTTAAGAAAGAGTTAAAAAGAGGGTTCGTAGGCCGACACGGATTCCCATTATACTACAAGGTTAGCAGAAATTTTGAAGTTTGTCAAGTCTTTGGCCGAAAAAAATTCAGCCAGATAAGGGCGGTTATCTTAATGGTGGGGTGGGAAGTCTCGGCGCTTTTTTTAGTTGAAAGAGCGGGCCAGACGACTAACCCCGGTGTGTAATAACTGTTCCAAGCTTTGGCGATCGCTGATGGCTTGAAAATTGATCAGAAAACAGGTTAAACCCAGTCCAAAGAGGATAAAAGTGGGGGGCATAACCACACCAATCATTAACCAGGTGGCGACGTGGAGAAACATAGTGAGAGCGAACAACAAAGCTAGGGAAGCAATGGGGAAGACTTGACGGGTAGGACGACCAAAATAGAGAAAAAGAACGGTTAAAACGGTGGTTACTAAGTTAGCGGGTACTAAAAAGGCACAAATCGAGACGCAATAGTTGCGGGAAAATTCAGCGAGAGTATTAAAATCTATCATTAATATTACTTTACAATTGCCTGAGTCTTAGTACTCTCGATTGTAGCGGAAAATTTAGATGATTGGGATGAAGGTGACTGAAGGCTGTGGTCTAATAGATTTTCGAGAGGGAGCTAAAACGAGGATCGGGGTATAGATCATCCAGTTATAATGAAATCTGGGAAAATGACACCGCCCCATCCCGAAAACTCTCACCCCTTGCTAGGTATAATCGATCGCAGGAAGAATTTTATGAGTAAATTTGTCTTTGTTACTGGGGGAGTTGTCTCCAGTATTGGGAAAGGAATTGTCGCTGCTAGTTTGGGAAGATTGTTGAAAAGTCGGGATTATTCCGTCTCAATTCTGAAATTAGACCCCTACATCAACGTGGATCCGGGTACGATGAGTCCTTTTCAACACGGAGAGGTATTTGTCACCGATGATGGGGCTGAAACCGACCTCGACCTTGGCCACTACGAACGTTTTACCGATACGGAACTATCCCGTCTCAATAGTGTGACTACTGGCTCGATTTATCAAGCGGTATTGAATAAAGAGCGCCGTGGTGCTTATATGGGGGGAACTGTGCAGGTAATTCCCCATATTACCAACGAAATCAAGGAAAGGATTCTCCGGGTGGCCAAAGATACCAACCCCGATATTGTCATTACAGAAATTGGTGGTACGGTGGGAGATATCGAATCTTTGCCTTTTTTAGAAGCAATTAGGCAATTTAGGAAGGATGTGGGACGAAATAACGTGGTTTATATGCACGTTACCCTAATTCCTTGGATTCCGGCCGCCAAGGAGATGAAAACAAAACCGACGCAACACTCGGTCAAGGAATTAAGATCGATCGGTATTCAACCGGATGTGTTAGTCTGTCGTTGTCATCTACCCCTACAACCGGGGTTAAAAGAAAAACTCTCAGCTTTCTGTGATGTGCCGGTAGAATCGGTGATTACTGCTCAGGATGCCAGCAGTATCTATGAAGTGCCTCTCAATCTGGAAAAAGAGGGATTAGCGCAACAAACCCTAGAATTATTAAACCTGGGTCCCCGATATCCCCATCTGGAGGAGTGGGAAAATCTCATCCGACAGATGCAATCCCCTAGTCAAAAATTAGAGATAGCTATCGTTGGTAAATATGTGCAATTGGGGGACGCTTATCTCTCGGTGGTGGAGGCCCTTAAACACGCTGCTATTGCCCTTGATAGCGAGATAGAATTGCGTTGGGTAAGTGCTGAAGATGTGGATAACGATTCGGCCGAAGCTCATTTAAGCGGTGTTGACGGTATTGTTGTACCAGGTGGTTTTGGTATTAGGGGTGTGGATGGCAAAATTAAGGCGATCGAGTATGCTAGGGTCAATAATATTCCTTTCTTGGGTCTCTGTTTAGGGATGCAGTGTTCGATTATCGAATGGGGTCGCAATGTGGCCCGATTAGAAAGGGCCAATAGTTCCGAATTTGAAGAGGATACACCCAATCCGGTGATTAATTTACTGCCAGAACAGGCAGATGTGGTGGATTTAGGGGGAACAATGCGCTTAGGTCTCTATCCCTGCCGTTTAAATCCCGATAGTCTGGCTTTCTCCCTCTACGGTCAAGAGGTTATCTATGAGCGCCATCGTCACCGTTACGAGTTCAATAATGCCTATCGTAGTCTCTTTTTTGAGACTGGTTATCTGGTGAGTGGCACTTCTCCTGATGGTCGTTTGGTGGAAATTATCGAACTACCAAAACATCCTTTCTTTATTGCTACCCAATTTCACCCCGAATTTCGCTCTCGTCCCAATAAAGCTCATCCTCTCTTTTCTGGTTTCATGAAAGCGGCCCTCAAGGGTAGAGAGGAAAAGTTCTCCCTTATTAGTCAGCATTCGGCTATTAGTTAGGGTTTGCTGGTTCTATTGGCTCAAAATCTGTTTTTTTGGGGGGAACCCCCCGAAAATTTCTCATCTTAACCCCAATCTGGCCTAGGGTTTTCCGAATTGACGTTGATAAACTACTTCTTCCTTGCCAGATTCCAGTTTAATATCGGAGCGAGGATAGGCCACACATAACAAAGCATAGCCTTCTTTTTGCAGGTCGGGGGATAATCCCATGCCCTCACCTTGTTCGACGCTACCCTGGGAAAGTTGAGCGGCGCAGGTAGTACATACGCCCGCATTGCAAGAACTGGGTAAGTCAATCCCCGCATCGTAGGCCGCTTGTAGTATAGTTTGATCTTCCCTAACTTCGATCGTTTGTGTGGTTCCTAAATGGGAAATTTCTACTTTGTAGGTTGTGGTCATAGCTAATGAATGATGCTTTGAACTTCACCTATTTTATCATTCTAGATTGCGGATATAGGAGAGAGGAGGGAAATCTTTACCTAATCAGATTTTCACCGGTCGGCAGATAATTGATTGTCATGAAAGATGATAAAATCGGAAAAAGTAGTAACTTTTTCTGGCAATTTGCCCTGTAGTTAAAACGAACAAAAGAGAGAAATAAATTCTCTCTTCTGCTCATGAAAATTATGCCAATTTTTAGATAACCGAGGGGAAGTTATTCTATTTGTAATTGGCTCTCGTGTCCTTAACCGCCGCCCAAAAAAATAGGGCTGTTAATGGTACACTTGCCGCTAGAATTAAGCTAGTGGTGGTATTGCCTAAATCCGGTTCTCCCGAACTAATTTCAAAGACACAACCCACAGCAGCGATTGCTGCAATACAGGATAATAACAATAAAACGCCGCTTTTCGGGGTCATCTTCACTCCTCACCTAAATTAACTAATGCCTTTATTTTGTCACTTTCTCGACGGGTTTCACCGCTTGCACGGAAAAACCGTGTTTTTTTAATTCTTCATTCAGTGCCAAATCGTTATCTACTCTGTCCACGAACATGACACCATTAAGATGGTCCATTTCGTGTTGAATTACCCGCGCTAGTAAACCGTCAGCTTGCAGTTTTCGCGGTTTCCCCTGTTCATCTTTATAACTCACTTCGATCGCTTGGGGACGGATGACATCTAAAAACACATCGGGAATACTCAAACAACCCTCTTCCGCTTTGCACAATTCCCGACCATAACCGATAATTTGGGGATTAATCAGAATTAGGGGCGGATTTTCTGGTTTATCGGGTTCACAATCGATGACAATCAATTGTTTATTGACTGCCACTTGCGGAGCCGCTAAACCGATACCATTGGCACTATACATAGTTTGCAGCATTTCTTTGGCTAATTGGCGAATGCTGTCATCGACTTTAGCAATCCGCTTGGCCGGTTGACGCAGGACTCGATCGCCGAGATAATGCAGTTCTAAAGGGGGTTTTTCTAATTTGCGTTTTTCTACGGTAATAGTGGCGCTCATAAACTTAATTATCGATGGGATGACACAATTTTGATTTTAGTCACTGGCTCTGGGGCATTTCTCTGGAAAAGGGAGAAAAAAGCCCAGACTCTTCATAAAATTTTACACTGATCACAGACAGTTCGTCTATATCAGGGAGATGGGGAGGGGAAAGAAGGAGAGAAGGGAGAGGGGAGAAAAAAGCTGATTGTAACTGGCTACTTATTAGTAATTGGCATTCCTAACCATTGACTTAATTCCGCTGCTAACCATTCAATTTCGGGTTTACTCAGATATTCTTTTGTTTTACTGCTAATAGTATATTCTTTAGTCCCCGCCCAAATAGTTAAAGCCATCGGCACATAAACTCGATCGCCATCACCATCTTTGCTATGATAACTATCAGCTTTCACCAGTTTATTAATATGTTGCCGTGCCATTTTCTTTTTGCTCGGAAGTGTTAAACCAAAAATTCGCTGAATGGTAACAATTTCTTGACTATCAATAGTGATAATTTCCTCTCCTTTGAGACAATAAATAATCTGATAAAGCATTCCTAAACCCACAAACCAAAAAGGCAAGGAAAAGAGCAGAAAAAACCAACTTATCCACAGAGGAATAGAAACGGCTCCTCCTGTCCATACTAATAAAAAAGCGTTCCAAGCGATGGCAAAAGCTCCAAGAAAAATTAATTTAGGGGTAAAACCTTCGGGAGGTAAAGATATTTTAATTTTCTCCCCGCTTTTTTGCAACTGTACCCGACTCCCGGCGGGTTTTTCAAGGTTCGAGGAAGTTAATTGCATTTCGTGGAGAGTATTTAAAGCTTGATTTGCTGCCTGGGCTGAAACAAACCTTTTTTCGAGACTAGGTTCGATTAACTGCCCTAACCAATGAACAAAAGCAGGGCTTAAATTGGCTAAATTATTTAATTGAATTTTGCCATCTTTTTGGGGTAAATCGGCGGGATGAATGCCTGTAGCTAGATAGATTAAAGTGGCTCCTAAACTGTATAAATCAGAAGCGGCAACGGTGCGACCACCGAATTGTTCGGGTGGCATATAACCGTAGGTTCCGACAATAGTTAAAGTGGCCTGTTCCTGTTGAGCAACAGTCTGGACAGAACCAAAATCAATTAAATAAACATTGCCGATACTATGACCAGTTCGATCTTTTAATAAGATATTACTAGGTTTCAAATCCCGGTGGATAATTGGCGGGTTAAGTCCATGAAGATAAATTAAAATCCCTAGGATAGATTTGGCTAATTCTTGCAGGTCTGCCTCACTAAATTTGCGACCATTTTCTATCTGTTCCTTGAGAGATTTCGCCTCGATATAACTCTGAACAAGGGCAAAACCTTGATAGGTATCGGTGCGAACTTCAAAATAGTCGATATATTCGGGAATCGAGCGACAATCTAGATGTTTAAGAGTTTCAGCTTCCCGTTCAAAAAGTTTTAAATCTGTCCATTCAAAATCGGGACTGAAGATTAATAATTTGACAACAACAATAGCGCCCGTTTTTAGATCTTGGGCGAGAAACGTGCGTCTTCCAGTTTGTTTACCTAACTGACTTTGAATTTGGTATCGATCGCCTAAAACTTGCCCTGGCAGCATACAATATATTTCTAGGATAATCCTAATTATAGGTTAATCGAGAAATTTCTCAACTGCCAGTTAAGAAAACGGAAGTTTGACCGAATCATCAAAACTTTAGCGTCTTCCAGGATAACTGCGGCGAAATTTAATTATATCGCCCGTTTTTCGCTAATCCTCGGACTGGGCTGAGGGATGTATTTTTTCAGGTTAAAAGAGAAAATAGGCATCAGAAAAAAAAATTGACCTCTCTCGGTCTGGGAAATTTTAGTACAAATGTTCAGGATAGCAACTGCGGCGCTGCCATGCAGTCTGAAGGAGTAATTTAGATAGTCAACAGCTTAGAGTACAAGGGAGCGGTCAGTTTAATTCCCATCGAGGTGGAGTTTCCTGATATAGTTTTAAAAGCAGTCGGTTCAAGACAAAAAGACATGGTTACTAGGGGCGAACAAGGGGTAGAAGTGAGGAAAAACGAGAACTTTTCTCTGGCTTCCTATCTGGAGGAAAAGCGGTTGATTGTCGAGTCAGCTTTGGATAGCTCTTTAGTTATCGGCAATCCCGCCAAAATCTACGAGGCGATGCGCTATTCTCTCCTCGCCGGTGGTAAACGGCTGCGGCCGATTTTATGTCTGGCTACCTGTGAATTGATGGGGGGTTCCCTAGAGATGGCTTTACCCACCGCTTGCGCCTTAGAAATGATCCACACTATGTCATTAATTCATGACGATTTACCCGCCATGGATAACGATGATTACCGACGCGGGAAATTAACCAATCATAAGGTTTTTGGCGAAGATATCGCTATTTTAGCGGGGGATGGTCTCCTGGCCTACGCTTTCGAGTATGTGGTTACCCAGACTCGTAATGTACCTCCCCTACAGATTTTAGATGTAATTGCCCGTTTAGGTCGCACGGTCGGGGCAGCGGGTTTGGTGGGAGGTCAGGTTTTAGACTTGGAATCCGAAGGAAAACCCGATATTTCGGCGGAAACTCTCGGTTTTATCCATACTCAGAAAACGGGGGCCTTGTTGGAGACTTCTGTGGTGTCGGGGGCAGTTTTAGCGGGGGCAAAAGGGGAAGATATAGCTAAATTAGCCCGTTACGCTCAAAATATTGGCTTGGCTTTTCAAATTATCGATGATGTTCTCGATATCACGGCGACAAAGGAGGAATTAGGCAAAACCGCTGGCAAGGATATACAGGCACAAAAAGCTACCTATCCTAGTCTCTGGGGGATAGAAGGGTCCCGCCAGCAAGCTCAACAGTTAATAGATAGTGCCATCAATGAATTGAGTGGCTACGATGAGGCCGCTGAACCTTTACGGGCCATCGCTGAGTATATTGTTAATCGTAAAAATTAAATTAAACGAGTGAGATGATGCAGGACTTCCAGCAGGTGTTACACAATCAAATACTGCTAATCTCTCTTTTAGCTTGTTTCACTGCCCAGGGACTAAAAGCGCTGATTGAGTTAATCCGCGATGGTAAGGTGAGTCTGCGCTATTTAGTCTCGTCGGGAGGAATGCCTAGCGCTCACTCGGCGCTGGTGGGAGCCTTGGCTACTGGGGTAGGATTACAGGTGGGTTGGTCTAGTCCCGAATTTGCAATCGCCGCGCTTTTTGCGGTTATTGTTATGTATGATGCGGCCGGAGTGCGTCAGGCAGCGGGAAAACAGGCCCGGATTCTCAATCAAATTATCGATGAAATGTTCCAGGAGGGCAAGGAATTTAACGAGGAACGTTTAAAGGAATTAATTGGTCATACTCCTTTTCAGGTGCTGGTCGGTTTAAGTTTAGGTATCGGGATCGCCATGGTGCTGCTCTGTCGTTAATTGAGGTGTTTTCTGGGGTTGAGATAAACTAGATTTAATAACGGAAAATCCGGGGTAATTACTCATGTTAGAATCCCTAAAAATTGAAGGCTTTCGCGGTTTTCAAAGTTTTGAGATGGCCAATCTTGGTCGAATTAATCTCTTAGTAGGTAAAAATAATAGCGGTAAAACTTCTATTTTAGAAGCGATTCAGTTTTTGTATGCTCAGAATAATATAGATATATTTCTTGAAACTATTAGCTATAGAGGTGAGTTCGCTTGGTTGGAAAATAAGTTAGCTGGTCGCACTAAAGTTTTTGAAATTTGTCATTTATTTCATGGGCATGAAATCATCCCAAGTAAAAAAATTATCATCAGTGGATATGGCAAATCTTATCTAGCAAGTGTTACCATTTCTGTCGAAAGCATTCCTATACAACTATCTTTATTTTCAGGCAAAAATGATGATCTAAATCAAAATAATGATAACAATTTCGACAATGAGGAATGGGGTAAACTTCTTTTAAGTATTGGATGGATTGGCTCACAAAAACCTATTGAAATGGAACTTCTTGCCAACGGTACTCTTGCCAGAGATTCTACAAGAAGAATGGCTAGTTTAAGCAGAATTTCCCATAAAATAGGTATTGATAATAAAATTGAATTGAAGTTCTTAACACCATTTTCTCTAACAAGTTCTGATATGGCATCACTTTTTGACAACATTGTTCTCTCTCCTTTAGAAGATTTAATTATTGAATCTTTGAAAATTATTGAGCCAAAAATTGAAAGGATAGCCAGTGTTGGTTCTGGCAAGTATTTAACTTCAAATAACCTAGGTGTTAGAGGTGGGTTTTTAATCAAAATTAAAAATCATGATCAACCTATCCCTATTGGCAGTTTAGGCGATGGATTTTGGCGAATGTTAGGATTAGTTTTAGCGATGGTTAATCTTGAAAATGGAATTTTATTAGTTGATGAAATTGATAGCGGATTGCACTTTACTGTCATGACTGATATGTGGAAAGTAGTCTGGGAAACCGCTAAAAAACTCAATATTCAGGTATTCGCCACCACTCACAGCCGGGATTGTTGGCAAAGTTTAGCCGAATTAATTACCGAAGAAAAAATTACCGATAACGAGATTACTATTCAAAGGATAGATAGGGACAAAGAAAAAGCAGTTTCCTTCAATACTAGACAAATTTACCTCGCTTCTGAAAGAGATATTGAGGTTCGCTAAAAATGCCCAGAATACATCCTAAAAAACTTTTGGTAGAGGGAAGAGAAGACATGAGAGTGATTCCCGAATTAGCAGAAGCCCATGGCATCTCTTGGGGAGAGACAAAGGACACAGCTATTATCTATATTAAACCCGCTGGTAGCATTGAGAGTTTACTCGATAGCGATAATATTTACAACGAAATCAATGATAGTGGACTAACTCATTTAGGAATTATTATGGATGCAGACCAAGAACCTAATAATCGTTGGAAAAGTTTATATAATGCCTGTTTACCAAATATCCCTAACTTCCCTCAAAATTTACCAGCAGAGGGATTAATTATAACTCTAGAATCGGGTATAAAATTCGGTGTGTGGATGATGCCCGATAATCAATCTAGAGGAATGTTAGAGACTTTTTTAGCCTATTTAGTTCCCGATAATAATCTTTGGCAATATACACAAAACAAGGTGATAGAGGCAAAACAACAAGGGGCAACCTATAGAGATTATCATCTAGATAAGGCTAATATTCATACCTATTTAGCTTGGCAAGATCCGCCGGGGAAACAACTTCACGATGCAGTAAAACAAAGAATACTTAATCAATCCCATCCCCAATCAGCAAATTTTTTGAGATGGTTACAGGAGTTATACGAGATTTGAGAGAACTATGGCTCCAGATGGGAATGACAGCCTCATAATATTTCTCTGTGCTTTATTAATTTTCTATATAGTTCATCTTGATTATCTACTAATAAGGAATTAGAGACTATTTGAGATGGCAATTGAGAAATACCATTTGACTTGACGACAAACTTTGTAATACCCAAAATTGCTGCAACGATAATGCCCGCTATAACTGTCTCAACTATTCCCACGTTAGTTTGAAACCCCTTTTTTAGTTGCACGCCTGACCATATTATACGGAAACTTTCTGTATATCACACCAAATACACATTTAAAAAAAAATCTTTCCCTATATTACTCTCAAATAGAGCGATCGCAAGAAAATTTCCCGACAACATCAAAATAAGCCTGTTATGCCGATTAGCACATTTTTTTATGAACCCTCCACCACTACCAGAGCAGCGATCATACTAATCTAAGAAGTAGATGATCTATCCCCAATTAAGTGCTAATCTGGCAGAGGATATTAGATTACCTAGACTTATCAACTTCAATGAATGAGTAGGGTGCGTTCCCCAAAATCGATCGGTGCAGTGGTAGAACTGACCTTAGGGAACGCACACGGCTACGGCAATAGCGATCGCACTATTTTCTTTCACTAAAATCGGGTTTTAACAGGTCAAAAGCCTTATTTTGAAAGGGTTTTACCATTATTTAGCAAACCCTAGGTAGGCCATACAAAACGATTGCTGTTAGTCAGGAGGGAGGTTGAAAAGTAATCGTGTATCATGGTCTGGCGCCACTTTGAATGCCAAAGCAGACACTTCAAGATTGCGAGCGGCACTATATATCTTTGAAAAGCCCGCCTTTTGCAAGGCTTTCAACAACGATTTATGTGTAAAACCGGTCTTATGGGCAAAAAAGTCTTTTTTACTGCGCTCGATTTCAACGCTATAACCGTAAAGGACATCTAGAACCATAATTAGCCCTGCCGGTGATTGATACAGGACATCATCAATATCTAAACCCCTGTCAATTGTGATCCGCATCAGTTCCTGGATGTCCGGGACCCGAATATGTGCAAAACCGCCGTCCTTAAGTACGTGTAGGAACCCAGCTAGGACTCTCTGTACATCGTGTCGGTAGTAATGTTCAAGGTTATGTGAGCAGTAAACAGCGTCAAACTGACCACTTTCAAGGGTGGTAAGATTACGCGCATCGCACACAATATCTGGTGAACCTTTCGGGTCAATATCGAGCAGCAAGTGTTCAAATTCTGAATATTGGGGTGGAAGCGGAATCGCCTTGCTGTTGCCACCTACGTTTAGAACTTTTTTCATCTCTCGCCCTTGTTGGTAAACCTAACTGAGGATTATACGGAAAGTTTCCCTGTATCACATCAAATACACATTTAAAAAAAAATCTTTCCCTATATTACTCTCAAATAGAGCGATCGCCAGAAACTTTCTACATAACATTACAATAAGCCTTTTATGCCGATTGGGGATGGGGAAGTGGGGAGAAGGGAAATTCAACTAAAACCCTAAAACCCAATACCCAACCGCCAGAACCTAAAGCTCAACAGTTAAACCCTAACAGCTAACGCACCGATCGAGCGCTCAATCATTATTATAGAGACAGTAACAAATATTTATGAAACTTCATGCTTATTAATCGCCTTGGCATCGATCGCGGGAAAAAATTCCTTAAAGAGAGTATCTTGTTCGGAAATGACCCTAATCCCGAATTAATTGGCATTTTAGGGGTTTATTTCGTGCAGGGCATTCTCGGACTCTCCCGATTAGCGGTTAGCTTCTTTTTAAAAGACGATTTGGCCTTGAGTCCCTCCCAGATGGGGGCATTAATCGGAGTGGCGGCGATTCCTTGGGTGATTAAACCAGCTTTTGGCTTTCTTTCGGATGGTTTGCCCATTTTTGGCTATCGTCGTCGGCCTTACCTCATTTTATCGGGAATTCTCGGTGTTTTAGCTTGGTTGGCCCTAGCCACTGTGGTGGAGAATGCTTGGCAAGCGGCGGCGGCGATCCTGCTTGGTTCCCTTTCTGTCACCATTAGTGATGTCATCGTCGATTCTTTGGTAGTAGAAAGGGCCCGCAGAGAGTCCTTCACTCAATCCGGCTCTCTACAGTCCTTAACTTGGGGAATATCGGCGTTAGGCGGCTTAATTACGGCTTATCTGGGAGGTTGGTTACTGGCACACCTCGGCACTCGTCCTGTCTTCGCTCTTACGGCTATTTTTCCCCTGATTGCCTCAGCCATGGCGTTTTTAATTACAGAGGAAAAAATCAAGAATAACAATGATTCACAATCAACGCCCAAAGTCAAGGAGCAAATCGGGCAATTATGGTCAGCAATTAGACAAAAATCAATTTTATTACCCACTGCCTTTATTTTTCTCTGGCAGGCTACCCCTAGCGCCGATTCTGCCTTTTTCTACTTCACCACCAACGAGTTAGGATTTGAACCGGAATTTTTAGGACGAGTGCGCTTAGTCACCAGTTTAGCCTCGATCCTGGGTATCTGGGTATATCAACGGTTTTTAAAAGCGATTTCCTTTCGTTTAATTTTGGGTTGGAGTACGGTGATTTCTGCGCTTTTAGGGATGACTACCCTACTCTTAGTTACCCATACTAATCGAGCGCTCGGTATTGACGATCATTGGTTTAGTTTGGGGGATAGTCTCATCCTCACCGTCATGGGACAAATTGCCTTTTTACCCGTCTTAATTTTATCAGCCCGTCTTTGTCCCGTGGGCATTGAAGCATCTCTATTCGCTTTATTAATGTCTATCTGGAATATGTCAGGATTAGTTTCCCAAGAAATCGGCGCTTTATTAACTCATTGGTTGGGAGTCACCGAAACTAATTTTGATAACCTTTGGTTATTGGTGGTGATTACTAATCTCTCTACTCTGCTACCTTTACCCCTAATTAAATGGCTACCTTCTACGGATCCGCAATCTCAGGAAGTCAAGAAAACTTTTCCCCCCGCAGAAGTCTTTGAACATCATGTTACCGGTTCTTTAGCTGAACCAGGTTTTATTCCCGAACTCGTCCCCGAATTAATCGAGACAAGAGATTGACAGTCCAGAAAAGGGGTTTCTCAAAGAAACCCCTTTTCTGCCATCTTCATCTTGCTCAATTGAGAACAGCTTTTAACTTTTCCAAGACAGAATTGTTTAACGTAATTTTTCCCATTCTTCTCTACTAATATTTGCTTGTTGTAAAATTTTAGCCAGCAAGCTTTTACTGATATCTCCTTGGTGTGGATTAGGAATCCAGATTTTTAACTTTCCCTGCACCATATATTGATGATTTCCTCCTACCAGAGGACCAGAAAATCCCAGCTTTCTCAACTGGCGAATTAACTCTTTCCTTTTGATGGGGGCAAAAGGTGGCATCAGGCGATTTTTTGTTGAGGGGTTAGATTGATACCGTCAACAATCGGTAACTGATGCTGTAAGCGTAGTCCTAAAATAACCCAGCCTTCCAAAACTTCCTGTAACTGTTCCTTAGTAGCTTCGAGGGTTGTTTCATTAGCATATACTCCCTCAAATCCCGGAATTTCTCCATAAAAAGTACCGTCTTCTAGAACTTCATAGGTTGCCAGTTCCATTGCTTGTTTTAGATATTTTGTTAGCATCATTGACAGGAATAAAGCTCAGTTATTGTCTCGAAGATTGTCGATGTGATGATCAGTTGTTTTGACTCTGGCGATAATTTTGCCATTTTTCTCAGCTTACCATACTGGCCAATCTACTGATTCCAGTCTAGCGCGAGTTAGCAATCCCTAGCGATCGCCCTAAGTCCAGAAAACGGGTTTTTTAAAGAAACCCGTTTTCTCAGTTGATGAAATAAGCTAAAATCGAATCAACTCGTTGCCCTCGCCTTATGTTTTCTATCCAAACTACCTACACTCAAGCTCAAGAAAATTTAGCGAGCCTTCTGGATCGACTGGAAAGCGAGAATAGTATGGCGATTATTACTCGCCCTGGTCATAAAGATATGGCACTATTGAGCGCAGAGGAATTAACTGGCTTATTAGAAACCGTTTATCTTTTGCGATCGCCTGCGAATGCTCGAAAGTTATTGGCAGCACTGGAACGTTCAATGGAGAGGGACGTTCAAACAATACCGGGACAGACAGTTACAGAACTTTGTCAGGAGTTAGGAATTGAACGCCAAGAGTAGGGCAATTGTCTTTGATCACCAATTTCGAGAAGATTTAAGATGGTGGTACAAAACAGATAAAAAAATCGCCTTTCGCCTACTCAATCTCGTAGAATCTGTCACCGCCGATCCCTTTACTGGAATAGGCAAACCAGAACCCATAAAGTATCTTGAAGCTAATAGTTGGTCACGCCGAATTACCACAGAACACCGTCTAGTCTATCGAGTCAAAGATGACCGCATTGAGTTTTTAGCAGCACGATATCACTATACTTAAACAGCTTATGTATTCCAGAAAACGGGTTTCTTCAAGAAACCCGTTTTCTATGGCAATTAAGCTTTATCACTGCCTTGCTTTGGCTTTAACTGGCGTTTAACCAATGCACCCAAGCCTAACAGTCCCAATCCTAGAACGGCACTAGGTTCGGGAACTTTCTGTCCTGTTACGGTTAAGGGAAAAGAAACCCCTTGAGCCGGATTACCACTGCTGGTGGTAATCCAGCTACCTGAAACCAACTGCCGTGCATTTCCATTTACAGTTACGGGATTTCCTCCTGAAGTTGTCATTAGAAAAGGAGTAAAAGCAGTTGTACCTCCTGTGGGTGACAGCCCCGTTAGTTGGTAGTCTGCCCAGTAAGTGCCTGGCGCAAGAGTAAGACCAGAACCACTGAAATTGGCGGCAATGTTCATCACTGGGCGTTGGGCATTGTTTAACACGCCATTGGCAGTGCGGTAAACGCCAGTCCAGTTAGTAGATAGTAGATTTGTGGACGAACCCAGGATATTACTTCCAGCAAGACCGGGGGCATTGTCCCAAATATTAACTGAGATGCCAGTAAAAGGTGAAGCAGGGGGAAACCCATAAGTTGATGTCATGTAACCCATCACCGATACCTTATCGATCGCCCACAGTCCTGCATCAGAAATGGTAAAGCTTTGTGCCAAGCGGAAATCACCGGTTGCAGTCTGCCCCGCTGAAGTCACAGTAGCAGAGGCTTGACTGACATCTGATCCGTTGAATCCTGCACCTGGGTTGGTGACGATATTTGTCTGGCTAAATAGAGTAGTTGCCTGTGCGGGCAAGCTAACTACCGTTCCGAGGGTGACAGCAGTTGCCATCCCGATTGTTGTCCCGAGAAAATCTGAGACAGGCTTTAAGGGAAGGGAGCGGCTTAAGAATGAGCTTTTTTGAGTAGCCATCGGTTTATTCGGGTAAATTATGGGAAAAAGCTTATCACCCCCCCCCGATTTTGTCAAGTATCGCTGTTTTAATCGATTATATAGTGTTTTATCTCTGTTTTTCGTCAAATCTTCTGGGTTGAGGGGGAGTGAGGAGCGATCGCTTGGGGAAGATCGGGTTTGGGATATTTGTAATGTTTGATACAAATCTCTCGATCATCTGTTCTTAAGATGAAGGCTGGTGTTGCTCATTGATCGGGAAAGAGGCCGGCGCAAGCAGATAAAAACCGCAGAGAAGCTTGTGCCGTGGGATCAAAATTATTAAGCGGAGAATAGCCTCTGACCGGAATTCAACATCAAAATCAGTAGGAAACTTGTCATCGCCTAAGTAAAGTAACCCTTTATCCACGACACAGCAAAATAGGAAAAATACTTATGAGTTATGGAACCCGTGTTCAAGCTATCTCTCAAGTCACAGACCGTAAACCCCTACCTAGCAAACTTCCTCAACGTTTAGAGGCCCTCTGGGCAACCGATGTCTTTACCCTGAGCAAAATGCAGGCCAGTCTTCCCAAAGATGTATTCAAGTCGGTCAAAAACACGATTTTAACCGGGGGAAAATTAGACGTTTCCATCGCCAGTGCGGTGGCGGCTGCGATGAAGGATTGGGCCACGTCCAAAGGGGCGCTGTACTATGCCCACGTCTTCTATCCGATGACCAACGCCACCGCCGAAAAACACGATGGTTTTATCTCCGTGCAGAGCGACGGCTCGGTGATCACAGAATTTACGGGCAAAGTCTTAGTACAGGGGGAACCGGACGGCTCCTCCTTTCCTAACGGCGGACTTCGCTCCACCTTTGAAGCGCGGGGTTACACCGCTTGGGATGTCACCAGTCCCGCCTACGTCATGGAGACGGATAATGGTGTCACCCTGTGTATCCCCACGGTTTTCATCTCTTGGACAGGAGAGGCCCTCGACAAAAAAACGCCGCTTTTACGCTCGATTTCATCGATGAGTAAAGCCGCCACCAGGGTGCTGAAGCTCTTAGGACATACGGAGGTCGCCCCCGTTAACTCCAGCTGCGGCGCTGAACAGGAATATTTCCTCGTAGATGCTCATTTTGCCCATAGTCGCCCCGATTTACTGCTCACCGGTCGCACCCTATTTGGTAAACCCGCCGCTAAGGGTCAACAGTTCGACGATCATTATTTTGGCGCGATTCCCGAACGGGTTCAGGTGTTTATGCAGGAAGTAGAGGAAAGAATGTATCGCCTCGGCATTCCAGCTAAAACCCGCCATAACGAAGTCGCCCCCGGACAGTTCGAGATTGCCCCCTTTTTCGAGGCTGCTAACGTGGCCAGTGACCATCAGCAGTTAATTATGACTTTGCTGAAAAGTACGGCTAAAAAACACGGTTTTGTTTGCCTACTGCACGAAAAACCCTTTGCAGGAATTAATGGTTCGGGAAAACACGTTAACTGGTCCGTCGGCAACGCTACCCAGGGTAATCTGTTGGATCCAGGCGATACTCCCCACGCTAATATGCAGTTTTTGTTATTCTGTGGGGCGGTGATTCGTGGCGTTCACAAGTACGGGGCGCTTTTACGCGCAGTGGTGGCTACTGCCAGCAATGACCACCGTTTGGGGGCAAATGAAGCTCCTCCCGCCATTATTTCCGTATATTTGGGCAGCCAGTTAGAAAAGGTATTCGACCAAATTAGCCAAGGCCGAATTGAGGGTTCTGATGCTCCGGGGTTGATGGATCTCGGTGTCGATACCCTGCCGGTATTCCCCAAGGATCCTGGCGATCGCAATCGTACCTCTCCTTTTGCTTTTACGGGCAATCGCTTTGAATTCCGCGCTGTGGGTTCTAATCAGTCAGTTTCCGGGCCGCTGGTGGCGATGAACACGATTCTAGCCGATTCCCTGACTTGGGTGGCGGATAACTTAGAAAGCCGGATGAAAGCCGGGGAAGACCTCAATACTGCCGCCGAGGGTGTTCTCAAGGAGATCATGGACAAACACAGAAATGTGATCTTCGGAGGTAACGGATATTCCCCAGAATGGCACAAAATGGCGGTAGAAGAGCGCGGTTTAGCGAATCTCCGCACCACTGCCGATGCTTTACCCGTGCTGAAAGCTGATTATATTGAAGAACTGTTTACCCGCATGGGTGTGTTTACCCCCGTTGAACTGGAAAGTCGTTTCGATGTCTATGCGGAACAGTATTTGCTGGCCATCGAAGTGGAGGCGAAACTGGTGGTAAGTATGGCTAAAACGATTATTTATCCCGCTGCTGTTCGCTACTTGTCGGAATTGTCTTCAGCGATCGCTAATGCTGCGGCGATCGGCATCGAGATCAATAAGGAAAACGCCCAAACCGTCTCGAATCTGATTAAGTTAATGATGGATAGCGTTGGTAAACTGAGTGAGGCCATTGCTAAACACGATTTTGACTCGATCGAGGAACATATGCAGTATTCCGCTCAAACAATCCGTCCCTTGATGGATAAGGTGCGCGAATATGCTGACACGCTGGAAGGGGAAGTGGCCGACAATTTCTGGCCGCTACCTACCTATCAGGAAATGTTGTTTGTTAAATAACACGACGGCAAGGAGGGGGTAAATAGGCTGAAAAAATGATTAGCCACCCCCTTCTTTTTATCTCTGGTAGTTTTAAGTTATGTTAAGAAAAGTAAATATAAACTTAAAACTACCATGGTATTAACTCCGACAATTGGCGAAAAATCCTATAATCGTCAGGATTGGCAAAAAGGCTATCAATCCCAACCTAACGAGTACGATTACGAGGTAGAAGACATTGAGGGGCAAATTCCCCCCGATTTACAGGGTACAGTCTTTAAAAACGGCCCCGGTTTACTGGATATCGCTGGCACTGCGATCGCTCATCCCTTTGATGGGGATGGTATGATCAGCGCGATTAGCTTCAATCATGGGCGCGTACATTATCGTAATCGTTTTGTGAAAACCGAGGGTTATCTCCAGGAACAGAAAGCGGGAAAACCCCTTTATCGCGGTGTTTTCGGCACGAAAAAACCGGGGGGAATTTTCGGCAATGCTTTTGATTTGCGTCTGAAAAATATTGCTAACACTAATGTTATCTACTGGGGTGATAAATTACTGGCACTTTGGGAAGCGGCCGAACCCCATCGCCTCGATGCTAAAACCCTTGATACTATTGGTTTAGACTATCTCGATGGTATCTTGGAAAAAGGCGATTCTTTTGCCGCTCATCCTCGCATTGATCCCGCTTGTATCTTCGATAATCATCAACCTTGTCTGGTAAATTTTGCCATTAAAACGGGTTTGTCGAGTGCCATTACTCTCTACGAAATTAGTCCCACGGGTAAGTTATTACGTCGTCATACCCACAGCATACCGGGCTTTTGTTTTATCCACGATTTTGTTATTACTCCCCACTACGCTATCTTTTTCCAAAACCCGGTTGGTTATAATCCTTTTCCCTTTCTTTTTGGGTTAAAAGGTGCGGGAGAATGCGTCATTAATCAACCGGACAAGTTAACTAGGATTATTATTATCCCCCGGGATCCTAACAAAGGAGAAGTGAAAGTTTTAGAAACTCCATCAGGTTTTGTCTTCCATCATAGCAATGCTTTTGAACAACTTGCCCCGAGCTACGTCGAAGGGGGGGAGAAAATTTATATTGATTCTATTTGTTATCAATCCTTACCACAACTGGATTCAAATAGCAATTTTCAATCGGTAGATTTTGATAGTTTAGCTCCAGGACATCTGTGGCGATTTACACTAAATTTATCAGAAAATACCGTTACAAGAGAATGTATTCTAGAGCATTGTTGTGAGTTTCCCAGCATTAATCCTGCAAAAGTTGGTCGAGATTACCGTTATTTATACATCGCTGCCACTCATCATGCCACTGGTAATGCTCCTTTGCAAGCAATCTTAAAACTGGACTTATTAACGGGAGAAAAACAATTACATTCTTTTGCTCCCCGGGGATTTGCGGGTGAACCAATTTTTGTGCCTAAACCCGATGGAATTGCTGAAGATGATGGTTGGTTATTGGTAGTCACCTACGATGCAGCCAATCATCGATCGAATATGGTAATCTTAGATGCTAAAGATATTACTAATTCCCTAGCAGTTATCCATCTTAAACACCATATTCCCTACGGGTTACACGGTAGTTGGACTAGACAATGTTTTTAAGTTAATTCTGTGGGGGTGGATTGAAAACCCACCTTTGCTAAACTCTACTCTTGAGAGCCTTCTTGTAGTAGCCAAAAACCAGCGAAGGATTCCGATTCAGGGTTAGATTGAACGGCTAAAAAATGCAGATTATTCGCTTTTTGTTTAGCTTCTTCAAAGTTTTTGGCTTCCTTTAAAGTCTCGGCATTAGTAACATTGACGAGAATCCAGCTATCACTAGCACCCGTTTCTAAACGTAGCAGAGGACGAGAACCAGTTTCTAACTTTAAATAGGCCATTTCTAACCCTGACATCCAACCAGCTAATGGTAAAGCGCGGGGAGAAAAAATAACTAAACCGGGGATTTTTAGATTCTCATCTAATCCCATTCCCAGTATAGGCAAATTTTCTCCGAAGCTAATATCCCAATCTTTTAAATCATTAAAAGAAGACAATTCTAGCGTGACAAAGGCCCATTTATCGGCCTTATCTCCCCGGACAGCATCGGGAAGGGGAACAGCATTTAAAGGAGGATAATTCACGGAAGCGGTTTTAGTTAAATTTTGATCATAACCAACTTCTTGGGGGTAGAAATTAACCATTCTTTCTTCTATCCATCTCGTTAAAGCATGAGTGCGACGACTAGGGGAAGCGGGAATACCGATATCCTCACAAGCTTTGCTAATCATGTTATTCATCTGACGACGGAAAAAGCGAATTTTTTTGGGAGTTACCCCCGCTTCCTTGATAGCTGCAGTAATTGCCTCTCCTAACCATTGGGAATTAACCATCGTATTAGGACAATAACTGGCATATTTAAATAGTGTATCGGAGGAGCGATCGATTGTTGCCGGAGTTTCACAGATTAATAATTCCCATCTTTTTTTATTATTTTCATCCACCACCGGCCGCGAATAAAAATCAAGTTCCCAAATAGTCATATTTTTTTCAGTTATCAGTTATCAGTTATCAGTTATCAGTCATCAGATTTGAGTTTTCAGTGAACAATAAGTACCTAAGCAAAATTAATTACACATATCTAACCCCCCCTTGCCTCTTGCCTTTTGCCTTTTGCCTTTCTTCACTAGGAAATTTATTTTGCACGACTACTTATTAAGTGGCAAGTTCCGAGATGTCTTTTCACTGATTACTGTTTACTGATTACTGCTCACTGAAAAATTCCCTATCCCCGACAACAGTACGAACGCGGTAGATAGGACGTTTTTGGGATTCATGGTAAGTTCGCATCAAAATTTCTGCCAAAAGACCAAAACAGAGTAATTGTACCCCAGTTAAAAAGAATAACACAGCTAGGATTAACAAAGGTCGATCGCCGATTTCTTGTCCGAAACCGAGTTTGAGAATAGTCAGATAAGTGCCTAAAATAATCCCCACTACCATGGATAACAGTCCGTAGAGTCCAAAAATGTGCATCGGACGGGTGAGGAACTTTTTCATAAAAAAGACAGTAAATAAGTCCATAATCACGCGAATTGTGCGACCTAAACCATATTTACTCTGTCCGAACCGTCTAGCGTGGTGATTAACGGGAATTTCGGTTATTTTTGCCCCTTCAATAAAAGCTAACGCGGGTAAAAAGCGATGTAATTCCCCGTAGAGATTCATATCGGCCACTAATTCTGCTCGATAGGCTTTCAAAGAACAACCGTAGTCGTGTAATTTGACCCCTGTAACCTTGCCAATCAGCCAATTAGCTATTTTTGAGGGTAAAAGCCGTTTTACCTTGTCATCTTGGCGATTTTTGCGCCAGCCACTCACGAGGTCATAACCTTCCTCCAATTTGGCCAATAATAGGGGTATATCATTGGGATCGTTCTGTAAATCGCCGTCGAGGGTAACGATGACCCGTCCCGTGGCATAATTAAATCCAGCAGCCATGGCGGGGGTTTGTCCGTAGTTGCGTCGCAATATCACCGCCTTGAGATCATCGCGATTTTTAGCTAAATTAGTTAAAACCTCGGTGGAACCATCCTTAGAACCGTCGTCAACACAGATAATCTCGTAGTTAATTTGATAAGAACGCAAAATCGAGGCGATACTCTCCACGAGATGGGGAATACTGTCCACTTCGTTATAAATGGGAACCACTACCGATAAAGTCTGGATGGCAGCCTGCGGGTTTGGTTCGTTGACACTGATGGACGGTGTAATCGGGTACATAGTTGACTGACGCAGGGGCCTTTTGGGGCGATTGTATCACAATTCAGTGATCAGGAGATAGGAGACGGGAGACAGTATTCAGGAGTCAGTATTCAGGAGTCAGTATTCAGGAGATTATTTTTATTTATTCTCCCCACACCCCACTTCCCCACTTCCCCACTTCCCCACACCCCACACCCCACACCCCACACCCCTTATCCCTTATCCCTTATCCCTGTTCACTGCTCCCTGTTCCCTGTTCCCCTTTCTCTGTTTGCTTTTTGGCTAAAATTGCCTGACGAAAACCTAAGACGACGAGAATATTGGAGAGGGTGAGGAAAAGTTCGGCGCTGCCGTGTAACCAATCGACGTTAGCTAATTCTTGACCATAGTGGATTTTGGCGTAGATACCAGCAGGAATGGTGATAAAAACGAAGATTAACAGCACATAAAAGCCAATTAAGGCTAAACGGGGCATTTTTCCCGAACGAGTGACAAACCAAAGAAATCCCAGATAGGGAAACAGGGAAATGGCAAATAAACTGTCTTTATTCATTGTTAACGCTGATTTTACTGGAACGCCACAGCCACCAACCGGCAGCACAGAGGGTAAAATTTCCTAAGACAGTCATGGCTGCCTGTAGGGTGACTAACCAGGATAAGGCACTGATATTATCAAAAAAATGCCATGTACAGGCACACATGGCCCCAATTAAAGCGGGTAACATTCCCCAAGATAACATTCGCCACGATCGATCGCTACTGATGTCGCCATAGGTCCAGACTAACCAGATCGCCGCTATCCATTCTACGACACTCGATACATGAACTATCCACGTCGGTATTGATAAAACATTCATTCGCAAAGGAAAAAGTAAAAAGTTAAAAATAGGTTTTAGGGTGTTAGGGTTTTAGGGTTTTAGGGTGTTGGGGTGTTGGGGTTTTAGGGTGTTAGGGTGTTGGGGTTTTAGGGTGTTAGGGTTTTAGTTGAATTCCCCCATCTCCCCATCTCCCCATTCCCCCATCTCCCCATTTCCCCATCTCCCCATCTCCCTAATCTCTGCTGCCCAAATGATTTTCTAGCCATTTAATTACCTGTTGACCTAAGCTAACATTGTTTAATCGATCGATCTCGCGAATGCCGGTGGGACTGGTGACATTAACTTCCGTCAGATAGCCACCAATCACATCTAATCCGACAAAATATAGGCCATCTTCTCGTAATTTTGGGGCTAAAGTGGCACAGATTTCTAATTCTCGATCGCTGATTTCTGTTTTTGCCACTCGTCCACCCACGGCCATATTACCGCGAAATTCTGAACCAGTAGGAATGCGATTCACTGCCCCGATAGGTTCACCATTGAGGACAATAATGCGTTTATCTCCTTCTTTGGCAGCTGGTAAATAATCTTGAATCATTACCGGTTCTTGTCCCCATTTTGTGCTAATTTCAATCATTGAATTGAGATTGCGATCTTCGGGACTAAGAAATAAAATTCCCTCCCCTGCTTTGCCGCCTAAAGGTTTCATAACTGCCGCCCCTTTTTGGTTGACAAATTCCCTAATCGTTGCTTTATCTTGGGAAACAATTGTAGCTGGCATTACCTGAGCAAAGTGGATAGTATATAACTTTTCGTTGGCATGGCGTAAACCCCTAGTTGAGTTAATTACTTGGGTTTTTTGTGGGTCGATCAGGTCTAATAAATAGGTGGCATAAAGATAGGCAATTGTCACGGGTGGGTCTTTTCGCATCCAGACAAAATCGAAGTTTTCTAGGCAGGTAAAAACTGTCTCTTGTCTTTGATACCATTGAGATACAGCCACCCAATGATTATCTTTTAACTCCACAGGAACCAGTTCAATTTTAGTTAGTTTTGCCCAAGCTTTTCCCGCAATTGCACTGAGATCTGTGATGGAAGTCATCCAGATTTCATGGCCTAATAATTGGGACGCTTCCATGATAGCTACACTGGTATCATGGCCCGGATCGAGATGCTCGATCGGATCGATAATAAAGGCTAGTTTCATTAATAGTTTTTATCCTTAATTCTGCAACAGGGGAGCTAAACCACCACTTCTATCTAAAGCATAGATGTCATCGCAGCCCCCGATGTGTTGATCGTTTATAAAAATTTGTGGTACACTTGTACGACCATTGGCTCGATCGGACATTTTGGCTCGCGCTTGTTCATCACCATCGATACAATATTCAGTAAAATCCACTCCTTTTTTCTTGAGTAATGCTTTAGCGCGGATACAGAAAGGACAGGAACTCCAAGTATAGATCTCAACTTTAGCGGCCATAAAATTTATCTCCCTTCTTTACAGTTCTTAATTTTAGCCGATAACCGAGCAGTGATCTTCCTTCAGGTCAGAAAACGCCAATTAGGTCGATTCCACCGATATATTCCTTGTATTTCCCATTCTTCACCGTTTTGAAAGCGAATACGGCAACTAACAGGGGGGGAATCATCCTCACTTTCCTTTACTCCTATTACCTCACAGGGAAACCAGTCGCAACTATCGGCAGCGTCTGCGGGAATCCATTCCCATAATCCATTAGACACCTCGATCGTATCTCCCACCTGTAATTTTTCTCTGGTTAACCTTAATTTTTGTAAATATTCTTGCCAATGAATCGGTTTTATGCTGTTCAACCAAGCCAAGCCATACTGATCGCGGATAAATTGTACCGCACCGGAAGGGCGATCGTTAAGCCAATCATTGAGGAGGGAACTTTTCCAAGCTAAATTTTCCCGTTCTTGTTTGAGGATAAATTCCAGCAAAATCTCCCTTTGCATAGATGTTAATTCGTCGAGGGGATTGCCATCAGCGAGGGAATTTCGCTCAAAAAACACCTCTAACAAAATTTCTTTTTGTTGTTGATTGAGAGGACAGGATAAAGCCTCACACTGGAGAAAAGCCGCTTTGAGAGTGGTTTCAATCTCATCTCGATCCATGAGAGTCCTAAAAAAGCTGATTTCAAAGGGTGACGATCCACGATAATCTAAGTATTGGGGAAATCATACCGTAAAATCACTGATCTATGACACCACGCTCGCTCACCGTTTTACTGCTTTCTGCTCTCTTCTGGCTGTCTAGCTTGCTTATCATCCCTACTGCTCAAGCTTTGACCCCAATTCAACTATTAGATGTATCTTACAAAGACTGTCCCCCCGAATTAGCCGAGGGGAGTGTCACCAGTGGGGGAACCAGTTTTCCGGCTAATTGTTTTTTAATCACCGGCAAAGCTAAAAATAATTCTGGAAAAACCGTCTATGATGCCGATGTTTTTGGTCGGATTTACGATGCTAACGGGGAACCAGCTTTACAAAATCGTAGCCGAGTCGGGGCAATTCCCGAAGTGCCACCGGGGATTAGTGATTTCGAGATCAGAATTTCTGTTTCTACCAATCAACCAACCCCCTTACGACTGGAAAAATTCAAAGCTTCCGGTTTTACCACTAGTGTGGATCCTCGGATTTAGAAACTGCTACTGACCAGACTGCTGGCCCCTGTGGCTACGACACTCTGAACAACGTTGAGCAGCAGGAACGCGAGAATCGGGGACAAGTCCATTCCGCCTAGGGGTGGGATAATCGAGCGAAAGAGGTTTAAATAGGGATCGGTAATCGGACTGAGAAAAGACATAATCTGATAGGCCCAACCAGCATTTTGGAACCAAGTCAGTAAAACCCTAACAATTAGGATTACCGAGTAAATTTGCAGGAAATTGTTGATTATCGTCAAAATAAACCCTATATCGCTCATAAATAAATATTCCCTCAAGAGGGCGTGATGGTTAGTTTAGCTTTGATCTTACCAAAAAAATGGTCTTTAGTTACCGAAAAATTGGGTTTAAAGCCCCGCCCTTTTAGGACGACTTTATAAGATGTATGATATTAAGAATAGCTGGCAGGGTAAGCAACCGCTTAAAAAACCCAGTCATCGCAGGATGAACGCACCGTTCGGCAAAAGCTCACGGCCGAAGCCTTGAAAACTAGAGTTATGGGGTTCTATAGGGGAATGCTCCTATAGGTAAAAATTCTGGCTCTTTTGAGTTTGGTATGCTTCTCGGCCGGTTTATCAGGAGCTTAAGAGCTTGAAACACCTTCCAAATAAGTCTTTCGTGTTTTTTTCCAGATCTAAATTGAATTAATCCCTTGCTGGATAGGGTTTCCAGCTAAGTGTAACATCGATTTGCATTGCGAAACTCAGATGAACCAAAATTCGGTTCATCCGAGTTTCGCAATGCTAAAGTAATAGACTTGTTACAAGATAGAAGAAACGATGGACAACCTGTAAGCAATGAAGGGTAAAATCGTATTGATTCAATTTCCCTTCGACGATTTATCTTCCAGTAAAGTTCGCCATGCTTATTGCCTAACCAATAAAATTGGAGGCTATCAACACATTATCTTTGCTCTGATCACCAGTCGTATTCCCGAAAATCCCCTTCGTAGAGATATTATTCTGAGATCAGAAAGTCCAGATTTTATGATAAGTGGTCTTCGCCAATCCTCAGCCATCAGGCTTGATCATTTGGTAACACTTCGATCTTCACTGATTCAGCGTGAACTAGGCTCATTATCATTAAAAACTCAAACTTTAATTATAGATATTTTGTCCGACCTTATCCCAATGGTTTTTCAGGTGTCCGGGCATACTGCGACAATAGGTTTAAGCTGGGTAACTCTTGGAGAATCTGCTGGGAAGTATAAGCTTTTAAATGGTAGTTGATGACATCCTCAATCCCAATGCGATGTCCTTTAATGCGGATGTCATCTGGAGCAAAAACTTCAAAGTATTCTTCTAGTTGCATGGTTTTCTTGGAGCAAACCTTTTCTTTTAATTGTAGCATCGCTACCAGTTATCAGTTATCAGCCCGGCTCTTTGATAACTGTTCACTGATAACTGAAAAGGTGTTTCTACTGCCAAGGATGAAGTGCAAGAAAGTGTAAATTCGCCGCTAGTGTTGACTTCGCCATTGTCTTCCCTCTAGCGGCCATGGTTGTCTGGTTCTGCAAAGCTGTTCCCGAAGGTTCAATTAGTTTCACCTTTAAAGCTCTAGAAATCCACTTTGAGGTAAAGAAAGGAAGCCGGACTTAGGAAAAAAAGACGGCAATCGCTTTCAATCAGTATTAAGGGTTAGCCAGTATCTACACAGAACAAGCTGTGTGCTGGAAACAACACACCATGCTGGTCAAGGATTTATTTTGCGCCAGTCCAGTCACAAGGAGTCGTTGAGCAGTCGGGGCTAATTAATGAGCTAGATTGGTCTTCCCGGTCACTTCCTTTTAAGGTAATTTTCCCCGTTAATCCTTCAGTATTAAAATCATCCTTAGCTAAGGTGTTTCGTGTCCCCTCTCTGCTAGGCGTTTGTCCCTGTTCAAGCTGTTGTACGATAGCTTCAACTAACATTTTTGTGGCATCATAAGCCATGGCCATTTGCCAATTGAGCTTCGGCTTAGTTGAAGTTGACCAAGGTAGTGGTTTCTGGTCAACAAAATCAGCCAGTTTTTTACTCTCTTCATCAGAGGGATACCAAGGTATAGCTATTACCATCTTTTCTAGAGATTCCCTGCCAATGGTATCGACAAGTTCTAAAACTTCGTCATTAAACAGTGGGTTGTTCCCAGCTATCAAAAACGTCCCCCGATTTTCCTTAATAATTTGAATTTTTTTCTCCTTGCTCTCCGTATCGATAAAAGCATCACTTATAATAACTAAGGCTGTTTTGTCTTTAATCTGATTAAATTTTTGCTTTAAACTGTTGACTTGGTTTATTGGTGATGTCGTTATATTTACTTCACCCTTTATATTTATACTTAACTTATCTAATTCCTCCTTAAAATTGTTATAAAAGGATTGTGCTACCAAATCATTATCATGGAAGATTATCACTTGTTGATATCCTTTTTTTTCTAGGTATTTAACTAAGTCTTGAGCTGCGATTTCTGTCGTAGATACAGGTCGAAAAAACCAAGACAAGTCCTGACTCTTATTTTTATCTTGAGCCTTGAAAGCCTCTATCGTAGCCGTACTTGTAGGTGAAATTAGCACTAATTTTTCTAGATAATCATCTAATACATAATAAGTTGCGTGACTCGAATACGGTCCAATAACCCCCATAATTTTTTCCCTACCTACTAATTCTTTAGCTACCTTTAAGGCTTCATAGTCATTGTTAGAATCGTTCGCCATGACAACTATTAATTTAAAAATACCATTGTTTTTATTAAATTCAGCTTGTTGCCAACCTACTCCAGTAAGAATACTTCCACCAAAATCTGGTGGTATTTTATCGCCAAAGCCAGTAGATACAGCAATAGTAAATACATTCTTTGGACTGATAGTGCCGCTTTTTAGTTGATACATGACACGGGCATTATTTAGAGCAATTAAAGTAACTGGATCTTTCTCTTGTTCCCAGGCTTTTTCTAGATAACTAATAGCCTCTTTATAATTACCCTTAGCGAATTCTTCTCTTCCCTTTTCTTCCCCTCGGAGTAGTTGTCCCGATGATGGATAATGGTGAAAACCAAGTTTTTCTCCACAACTTATAAAATCAGGGGTGTTATTACACGCCGATAATGGATCGGTTATCTCTCTTACATAAAAAATAACCAGAGAAATTATTAATGCTAAAATAAACAAAATGGCAAACTTAAACCATTTATTGAGTTCTATCAACCAGCGACAAAATAGCATTATTCTCTTTTTAGTCCAGCGATAAGATAAATTTATTGTATTTATGATAATTGGGGGAATTACAAATCTGCGTCGATTTGAGTTATCACTGCTGTTAGGATCATTTCCCGATTCACTTGAGTTGATTGTTTTTTCTAGTTTCTCGATTTCTTTCTCACATTCCTGAATTCCCTTTCGCAATTCAAATTTTCGAGACGCATCAGCAGTTATTGCAAGTTCACACTGATAATGAGCAAGTTTTTCTTCCCAGTTCCTCTTAGCGTCTTCTAGCTTTTCCCGCGACATTTCCTACCTCCGAACTAATCTCTTAATGGACTTCCATGCTTTGTACATCAATCCCTCTGTCTCAATCTCCAGTTCGTAGGAGGCAATCATCGGAATCAAGGGCAGAACGACCTTCAACTTAGCTGAGGCTGCCTTGTTCTGTTCTTCTAACTCGGCTCGAATATCTTGCAGTAGGGGAATCAGTTCTCGATGATAAAAAGTTAACGAGATGCGATCGATGGATTCAACAGCCTGCTCTACCTTTACCAGCTGACTTGCCGCTTCCTCATCCGAGATAATGATCGCTTCTTTTGGGTAAATCTCCCAATATTCTGCTTCATATCGACGAATATTTGGGAGAATCTCTCGCTTAATTCGCTGCTTTAGCTCAAACTTGGCGGGTTGACTACTACTGATAATCAACTCTTGTTCAAACTCACCCAGTTTTTCGTAGAGTATTTCTAGATTGTCCTCTAAATATGCTAACCGTTGGCGATCGCTCATTGAAAGTTCCTCTCCTTCTTACAAACTAATATTTTTTTACCAAAGCCTGTAGTTCTTCTACCTTGGCTTCTAGTGCAGCCAATTTCTGACTCAACGGTACAGTCTCAGCACAGCCAAGATATTGAGCGCACCGCAATAACAACCACATCCGTCTTAGAAGTGCCACGTTGCTCATCTGTAACCATCTTACTCGCTGTGCTATTGATTGTCGCCATTTTTCTGGAGAAAGCATAGAGGTAAGCGACGTTTACAGTGGGTTTCTATTTTTCCGCCTCTAATATCAGCTAAACTTATCAATGGTATAAGTAACAATAGTTTCAAACCCCTTTACAAACCGATACAAAGTCTTTAAGATAGAGACATCATCAATCAATCGTACCTCGACAACCTAATAGGAATCATAAACCAATGACCACCACTCTACAACAGC
>NZ_JADBUN010000123.1:0-9556 GCF_020245625.1 Microcystis sp. M049S2
GCCCCTACATTGTGGACAAAATCCGTAAGGGACTTGCGCTTTGATAATGTACCTTTTGGGCGAACGCAGTTCGCCCCTACATTGTGGACAAAATCCGTTACTGTAGGGGCGCAAAGCTTGCGCCCTCCGATCGATTGGGATATTATTCCCACGCAAGTCCCTTACTGTAGGAGCGCAAGGAACCTGCGCCCTCCGCTTGATCAGGTTTGCTGATCACCCTAAGTAGGGGGAGAGCCTTCGATAGCCCCCTTCCTCTTAGGGACTTGCGCTTTGATAATATGCCATCTGGCTGGTCTGATTCTTCTACAGAGCGATTTTCTGGCTGGTATATTATTCCCACGCAAGTCCCTTACTCTTGAACTACTCTCAACGGAATTGAGAGTAGTTCACTTCATCAGCTACAGCTTCAGGAATGACCACAAGCTCCTACAGTTCTTGTAGGATCATAATTTGGTCAATTAAGAGCAGGTAGCAAATCGGAGAAGTGTCAGAAACAACTATCATTTTGCTCTGAGTTCTTTGAGAGTTTGCAAATCGCGTTCTAGTTCAGTTTGATCATAATTCAGATAGACTCCCATCCGCTTTAAAAAGGCATGAGTTTCTAACCGAGAAGGTAATTGAAGGATGCGTCCAACTTCGGCCGTACTCAAGATACCAGCACGGTAAGCATCAGCAATAACCATTTCCAGCAGTTTATGAGCCAAATTATCGCCTGTTTGACCTAATCTCTGGGCGATTTCGTCGGGAATATCAACAGTGATTTTCATAAAATTATCGGAGTCGCTACCAGTTAGTTCTATCATAGGTGAAATAGATGGCTCTTCCAGTTTTTGTGTGGAAGGAAGAAGAATAGGGATAATTTGGGTGCATCTCAATTTGGTCGAAATATCTATAGGACATTTTGGGCGCACGCGATGCGCCCCTACCATTGGTGTAATAATAGGATTGTAGGGGCGAATTGCATTCGCCCTCTTTGATTTTTACAGTTTATTTTAAATAAATCAAGAGATTTAACCCCGGAATTGTGCGCGAGAGAGTCCAGATAAGGAGAGTGATATAAAAGATGCCGATACCCCATTGATACCAAACTAAAAAGGAAATGATAGCGGGTAATTCTCGATCGCGAACTCGCCAATCATTAAAGCCTAATTTTAGCAAATTATTGAGACTTAAATCGTAATAATTTAACCAATTCCAACGCTTTTGCCAAGGAATAGGAGTATAACGATCGCGAAAGAGGGGAAATTCAGGAACCACGGGTAAACGGGTGATTAATAAGCGTAATTGTCGCATACTGCCATCTTGCAGAAAATAGGAACTATCCATTAAATCGTGATAGCGTCCCCGACGATAAAGTTCGATAATTAAAATTAGGGGTAAGGGGACAAGAATTAGGGCAATAGCTGTTAAAGTTAGTAGGGGACGACTGGCAGATTGCAGGATATTAAACACACCAGAAAGGGTGAGAATAATATAGCTAGTTACCATACAAAAGATTTCATAACGACTAGGAATTACTGGTTTAGGAGTGAGACGACGCACGCGATCAATTAACCAAAATAAACAGCCAAAATAGGCAAAAATTATGATTCCTGTACCGAAAACTAAACTAAAATTTGTACCATCTTGACTTAAGAGTAATAGTAAAGCAAGGAAAGAAGTATGCAGAAAATCAGCTACCCAAGTGAGGTTAATTAGGCGAATAAATGAGATATTATTTAGCTTTTGTTTTAACTGTTGTAATCGCAATTTTTCGGTTTTGTATTCAATTTGATTAGCATCGGCAATTTGTTCTAGGGAGCGAAAATTACGAACTAAATTTCTTAAAACTGTCTCATTTCCTGCTAGGTTTGGTAAATAAATTGCCTGACCAATTACTCCTCTATCTCCCAGTATTTTCGCTTTATCGGAATCAAAAGCTAATCCCGATACACTCAAATAACTATTTTTAGTAAAAGTGGAATTACTAAAATCTACCTGATCTAAAAGTTTCACATCTTGAAAACTAACCACACCATTAAAATAACTAGACCGGAAAGCGCCCGATTTTTCAAAAGTGGCATTTCTAAAGGTTAATAAACTTAAAAATCTACTCTTAGAAAATAGCGGACGATCTCGCCATTGACTTTGGGAAAAATTAGCTTCTTTTTCCCAGAAAGTACGGGTAAAATCTGCGGGTTTATCGTATTTAGTTTGATCAAAATAAGCTTCGGCAGTAAAATGACTGCCATGGAAGTTAGTAATACTTTTAAAATGTGCGCTGCGAAAGATGGCTTTATTTAAAAATTGACTTTGACTAAAATTTACATCTCCCATAAAATTGGCTTTTGTAAATTTTGCCACCCTAGCAAAACGCGATTCTACCCAATTACTTTCACGACTAAATTTTGCTGCCATTGCTTCGACAATTTGCAGAAAAAAAGTCTTAGAAAAGTCCACTTCTCCCATAAATACCGTTCCCTGCAACTTCACCGGTCCACGAAATACTGTGACATTAAAAACCGGTTCATCGCTATCGAATAAAAAATTTTCGTCCTGTTGTAATAACTGTTCTTCTGTGGGTGATAACAAGGTAGCAAGGGCCACTTTTGTTAAAGGAGTCGGTAAACCCAGACGGGAAGCGATAAAATTGCCTTGAATTAAGGAATTACTAAAATCTAAACCTAGGGGTTGTTTAGCGCGATTAATTTGACCTTGAATCTGTTGATAAAATTGTTCTTGCAGTTCCTTATTTTCATCGCGGATATCGATAACTAAATTGGCTAAATCGATAGTAGTCATCCCTTCTTTAAGGACGGGTGCGCTTAAACGTTCCTGCAATAAAGTTACTGTTAAAGGAACCCTATCCACTACTGCCAAACTAGGGAGAGAATGTAAACAGAAAAACAGAAAAACAATGATTAGTAACCAGCAGCTTTTCAACAACGCACCCACGACAGTTATTTTCCTAAACAAGCTTGGATAGCCATTTCTAAATCCTCTTGGTTTAAATCGGTAATAACAAAGACCTCCTGAACACTTTTTCCTGTCCTCGCAATCAGCTTAAAACCACCACGAATTGGCACTGATATCCGCAATTGTAACCGCGGACAATGACCTTTTGAGCGAGAAAGTACCCCCGGGGTGACAGTGGTGATTCCCTGATAAGTAATTAACTTTTCTAATACCGCAATCAACCCCGGTATATGAGTAGAATGATTCCAAACTAAGCGACCATTATTCATAATTATGCGGCCTCTAGGGGAGCCATGGTTAATCCTTCCCGTCGCAATTGTTGGTGATAAAGTTCCGCTTGTTCTTGGGGACCTGTCCAGACAATTGCCTGTCCTTCGTAATGAACTTGATTAGTTAATTCCCAAGCTCGATCGGTGGTCATATCCGGGATATATTTAATTAAACAATTGGCCACATGATCGAAGGTGTTAAAGTCATCGTTGAGAACAATAACTTTATAGTTGGGATAAGTCTTTTTCACCCCTTGGGTGGACTTATCTAAGGTGGTACTAGGTGCGCTGGCCATAAAAGTTACAATAGGTCAAGGTTTTTGCGGTTAAATTCGAGCATTTTGACAACAATTAAGCGGCAAAAGCCACAGAATTATTATTCAAAACTTGGTGATAGTAATTTAATAACTGTTTGGTGGCCGCTTGCCATGCCCATTTTTCCGCTTCTAGACGCGCATTTCGTCGTAATTCCTCTCTTTCTGCCTTGGCGGTTAGTAATCTTTGGGTGGCACTAATTAAACCCTTTTCATCCCTAGGATCGAAGAGATGACCATTAACTCCATCGGTGACAATATCGGGAATTCCCCCCGAATTTGCCGCCACCACCGGACAACCGGCAGCCATGGATTCTAAGAGTACCAAACCGAGGGTTTCTGTGCGTGAGGGAAACAGAAAAGCATCTGCGGAAGCAAAAGCGGCGGCTAATTCTAACCCCTGTAAATAACCGACAAAATGGGTATTTGTGTCGGCAAAATGACTTGTTAAAGCTTCCCGATGGGGACCATCTCCCACAATGGCAAATCTTGCTTCGGGAATCGCTTCTAAGACTGGTTTAATGCGATCAATTTCTTTTTCGGCCGACACTCGACCGACGTATAATAAGAGAGGACTATCGGGGTTATTTTGGGATAATTTCAGTCTCATAGCCGGGGATTTTAAATGAGGTTGAAATAATTCCGTATCGACTCCCCTTTGCCAAAGCTCGACCTTTTCAATGCCACGACTAGATAATTCTTGCACCATAGCAGTGGAAGTGCAGAGATTTAAACTTGCTTGATTGTGGGCCAATTTTAATAATTCCCAGAGTAATCCTTCTAGGGAACCTAATCCATAGTGTTGTAGGTATTGGGGGAGATGGGTATGATAGGAAGCGACGAGGGGAATGTTCATAGTTTTGGCAAAATAAATGCCTCCCACCCCTAAAACAGCCGGGTTAACCACATGAATAATATCGGGTTTGAACCTCTCTAAAGCTTGACCGACTGAAGGCCGGGGGAAAGCCATTTTTAATTCTGGATATAGGGGTAAGGGAATCCCTGTAACTCCATGAATTTTAGCACCTTTGTACTCCTTTAAACCACCATCGGGAGAGAAAACTAATACTTGATGACCTAATCTTTGTAGGTGTTCCACGGTATGTTTAAGACGGGTGACAATACCATCGATTTTTGGTAAGAAAGTTTCTGTAAAAAGAGCAATTCGCATAGAGAAAACAAGGTTAAGTAATAATTAAGGACAAGCTTTTTTTGAGATAGCTAGGAATAATTACTGAATTTCTCAAGGCAATTAACTCCCCAATTAATCATAGATCAGAAAGGCCAAAGGTTTTAATCACTCGATCGCTACCTTCGATAACCACCGTCGCTCGATAATTATCGCCGATTGCCGCTGTCCATAATTGCCATTCCCCCGCCACATTGTCTAATTTTAAGGGATTGAGGCCCACTTCCACTCGATCGAGTCCCCCGCTAATTCCCGTTCCCAGTGCCTTTAAATAAGCCTCTTTTGCCGTCCATAACTGAAAAAATAGCTTTTCCTTCTCTGCGGACTTTTCAACAAGCTCATGTTCTTTAGCACAAAAAAACCTTTTTGTCAAGCTATCTAAATCTTTCATCTGGCGCATTTTCTCTAAATCTACCCCAATGCGAGCGGTTAAAGTCAAGCCACAGATTGCCATATCTTCGGAATGGGAGAGATTAAACTGTAATTGGTAGTTAATACTCGGTTTTCCCCGTTCACTGTAGATAAACTCGATTTTTTCGGGACTTATCGCCAAATATGACCCTAAAATCTCGCGTAAACATCCCCTAGCCACCAAAAAACGCCGCTTGTGTTCGGGAAAATGGTAACGATTAGCTCTAATTATTTCATCTTCCGAGAGCAAAGAAGCCAGTTTTTCTAGTCTATCCCCAGAGGGATCAAGACTGATAAAATAGAGATGAACCTCATCGGTAGATATAAACATTAAACTCAGAAGCGATCAAATAATTAATTATCGGTAAATTTTACCTTAAAATGAGAATTGCCGACTCAATAATTTATCCACCTTCTAACTCTTGACTTTGCAGCACACCTATGAACTTTTTTCATACTGAAGACCAACTCCAACAGTTCGGCACAGATATTTTAGAAACAACTTGGCGAGAATTTCCCCAATTAGCTCAAGAACAAATCGCCCTAACTTGGATAGTATATGATCCTCCCGTTATCGTCAACACGGGGGGAGCAATTTCTCACGAAGAATTCTGGAAATATTCCCCCCGCGGCTTTAGTTATCGAGGACAAGAAAGAACCTATCCCGCTAGTTTAGTGAAATTGTTTTATCTAGTAGCAATTCATGAGTGGTTAGAGGGGGGAATGATTGCCGAAAGCAGCGAATTAAATCGCGCCATTCGTGACATGATTGTTGACTCTAGTAATGATGCTACCAGTTTAGTTGTAGATCTGGTCACGGGAACCACTAGTGGTCCAGAAATTGCCGCCGGTCCTTTTGAAACTTGGAAGCAACAACGCAACATAGTTAATCGTTATTTTCAATCCTTAAATTGGCCAGAATTAGCGACAATTAACGTTAATCAAAAAACTTGGTCTGATAGTCCCTATGGACGTGAACGCAATTTTTTAGGGGAATTAATGGAAAATCGCAATATGTTAACTAGCAATGCAGTGGCGCGTTTAATTCATACTATTGTTGGGGGGATTGCGGTTTCTTCCCAACGTTCCCAGATGATGATGTCTTTACTAAAACGAAGTCTTAATCCTGCTGATTGGACAAGTCAAGGAGATGATACACAAATCTTAGGATTTCTGGGACAAGGATTACCAGAAAATAGTCAAATTTGGTCAAAAGCTGGTTGGACAAGTCAAGTACGTCACGATGCAGCTTATATTGAAATTCCCCATCATACTCCCTATCTATTGGTGGTATTTACCGAGGGAAAAGATAACAGTCAAAATCGCTCAATTTTACCTTTTATTTCCCAGAAAGTAGCCGAGAAAATTATGCAGATCCATTAATTTAAGCTGTGGGTAGGATGGGTTTCTCTGCTTGGTGCATCTCAATTTTGTAGAAGTATCTATATCACATTTGGGATCACGCGATATTACATTTGGGCGCACACAATATTACATTTGGGCGCACGCGATGCGCCCCTACTATTGGGGCGATAATGTTATTGTAGGGGCGAATTGCATTCGCCCTCTTTTAATAACTTCTGCTGCTCACCATAAGTGAGAGATGGGGTTCGTTCTTGCAGCTGAAATACTCGATTAAGTTTAGTCTGTGCTTCACCTTGACGAGAAGGACTGTAATCATTTAAACTAACAATAAGTTGTTCTTAAGTATTTCCTCAAATGTGTGACTTTCAACCCTCGCCATTGTCATAACGAAAGGGAAGTGGAGAGTAAATTAATTGTCCAGTATTTACTCCCCAAACTAGGCTACAATGCCGAACATTGGTATCAACAAGTTAGCTTCGGTAAAGTACGCTTAGATTTCCTTGTTTCCGCTCAAAAACCTATCAAAAAAAAGCAGTTTTTATCCTCTCACTGTCTAATTGTCGAGGCTAAAAACCCCAGAGAAAAGCTCATCAATCATCGTCACCGCTTAGGTTATTATCTCAACTACTTTAAAGTGCAGTGGGGATTATTAACCAATGGTTATGAGATTCAACTTTATCAAAGAAAACCCGATAAAATTTATTTAGTTTTTAGATGTTCTGGGTTAGAAATTGCCTCTCACTTAGAACAGTTAAAATCTCTGATTGGCTACGAAACCTTATCCCTAGGCATTCCACCGCTCAATTCTCCAACAATCAACCACAGAAACCCCATGAAAACCATCGCAATTTATCATCATAAAGGTGGTGTTGGTAAAACCACCGTCGCTACTAATCTAGCGGCGGCTTTGAGTAAAAAAGGCAAGCGAGTTTTATTAATTGATATTGATGCTCAAGCTAATAGTACCTTTGCCGTTGGTTTAATTAAGTTTCAATTCGATGATGACGATGATTTAAAAGATAAAAATGTCTTTCATTTGCTAGATAACAGTAACCGCATTTTTATTGAAAATATCGTCAGAAAATCCCAAGGATTCAATCATCCAGAAATTGATGTTATTCCCTCTCACATATCTTTAATTGCTAACCAAGCTAAAATTAAAGATAATGCAGCGGTATTTGCTAGATTGGCAAGAAAATTAGAGAAAGTAAAGGATCAATACGATATTGTAATTATTGATGCACCTCCCGCACTTGATTTATATGCACGCATTGCTTTAATTGCAGCTGACTATCTAATAATTCCTTCAGATCTTAAACCATTTTCTAATCAAGGATTAGATAGCGTTAAAAACTTTGTTCAAGAGGAAATTAATGAAAGTCGTGGAGATTTGGGTAAACCAACCCTACAAATTTTAGGCGTTTTACCTTCCAAAATTTCCACCCATGCTCAATACTTAAAATATAATTTCCCCAAACAAAAACAAGTGATTCCAGACAAATATGGTTTACCTTTGATGGAATCAATTATCTCGGAAAGAATGCCTTTATCTCGCTGTATAAATCAATACGTTACTGTGGGAGATTTAGAAATTCCTGCCCCCCAATCTATAATCGATTATGCCGAACATCAAGCTGATGCAGGAGTATCAGCAGCAGAATTTGAAGCCTTAGCACTGGAAGTTTTAGCTAAAATAGGAGTTAAATAAATGTCGAAATTTTTACGAGTCGATATTACTGATATTAATCCTTCTGTTCCCAGAGAAACCTTCTCCGAAACTGAATTAGAAAATTTAGCCAATCTTATTATTGAAATGGGTGGACTTATTCGCCCTGTTATTCTCAAAAAAGCTGATAATAAAAAAGTTGATGAACGTTATAATATTATCAGTGGAGATTTAGAATATTATGCTTCTGTTATCGCCAATCAGAAAGTTCCTGACATCGAGATGATTAACGCTTTTGTAGTTGATAAAGAAGCGGAGAATATCGCTTTACAGCAAATACAGTTATTATCTCCTTCTCCTGGGTTAATTACCACGCCTGAAAAAACAGATAATCCTCTAGAATTGAGGATGAATAATCTTGAAAAACGATTAGAAACCCATTTACAAGCAATCCGAGAGGAGTACCAAAAAGAAATCAAAAGACTGGAAGAAAAAATTATTATTTCTCCTCCTCCTTCTCCTCCTTCTAAGTCGATTTTAGAGCTTTTGAATACCTGTGATGCTAATCAACTTAAAAAAGGGGGAATTCCACCTGCATCTGTTAATGATTTTCTGAAAAAACGTTCAGAAAAGCCCTTTAATTCTTTGGAAGATGTCCTAAATCGCCAGGTGTCAGGAGTTAAAGAGAAAAGATTAATTAAGCTTGTCGATTATTTGCTGACTTATAATTGATTTTTGTGGGTGTGTTGAGCTACTTTAACACACCCTACCGATGGATGTTATAATAATGGAAGATCAGTAAAAAAGCCTGATCCGATAGCGTGCAAAGATTAACTAGAAGACGGGTGAAAAGAGAAAACTTATGACAACTACCCCAGTAATAGCTGATTCTTTAACAATTCCTCCCCTAGAAAACGGCGATAAATTAACTCGATGGGAATTTGAACGACGTTATCAAGGGATGCCCCATCTCAAAAAAGCGGAATTAATTGAAGGAATTGTTTATATGGCATCTCCCCTCAGATTTGAAAGTCACGCCGAGCCTCATGCTAATATTATCGGATGGTTAGCTCTCTATAAAGCGGCGACTCCAGGTGTTAGATTAGGTGATAATGCCACCGTGAGATTAGATATTGATAACGAACCCCAACCGGATGCCCTATTAAGAATTGACAAGGGAGGACAATCGACAATTAGTCAAGATGATTATGTAGAAGGTGCGCCGGAATTAATTGTCGAAATTGCAGCTTCTAGTGCTTCCTACGATGTTCATCAAAAATTAAATGTTTACCGTCGCAATCAAGTCCAAGAATACCTAGTCTGGCGGTTTTATGAACAAGAAATTGATTGGTTTCGGCTACAGGCAGGAGAATATATTAAACTAGAA
>NZ_JADBUN010000124.1:0-23403 GCF_020245625.1 Microcystis sp. M049S2
GATTACTTTCTGCCATTTTTGAGCTTTTTCCTGGGGAGTGAGACTATAATCTGGGGAAGGGAGGGAAATTCTTGAGGTGAGAGATTCGGTGAAGGATAACACTTCTTGTTGTTTTTCTAAGGGAAGTTTTCTTAGGTTTTTAATGATAACTTGTTCAATGTTCATTTGACTTAGACTAATAGGCAACCATATCAATCATATCTCATGCCGCAATTTCCCTATATTTAATAAATCTTTACATTCCTCTCCCTAACTAGCGATTAAGATTTTGGGGCTTTTTGATTGTACTGATAGCGATCGCCATTACCCCTGAAAAAGTTGAAGAAACTTGTTTTAAAGTCGCTCTGGTGCAACGGGCAAAAAAACACCCCCTCAACTAACTGAATGAAGGGGCATTTTTGGTATTTTAGTGGGCAATTTAGCTGGCTTTTGTGGTTTCTTTTTCGGTAAATTTGGAGGGTTTTAGTTTAGGTTTGAGTATCTCGATTATTCTAAATTTCGCTTTTTCCAGTAATCAGGTTTACGTTTTCCATGTGCGATCGCAACCACCCAAATAGATGCTTCAATCGGAAAATTTTCTGGAAAAATTTCCCTATTAGCCATGATCTCATCTAGAATACAGGCCAGCAAGTCTAGAAAGAGTCACGGCAATCTATGACTACCAGTAATTACGATTCCGAGTTGACAGTTTTGGGATTACCCGCAGCCAAAGGTAGATGGTTATTAATACCTCTAGGAATGGGCGTTTTACTCTGTTTAGGGACGGTGTACTCATGGAGTATCTTTAGAAAACCCCTAGAAACAGAATTAAATCTCAGCGCCACGGAAAGCCTATTACCCTACACTGTGGCCCTAGTATTTTATGCCGCTTCTATGCCGATCGCCGGTTTTTTTATCCCCCGGGTAGGCACTCGCAGGATGACCGCTATCGGCGGAATTATCGTCGGTTTAGGCTATATTCTCGCTAGTTTTGCCGCTCAGATCCAGACAATTATTCTGACCTACGGAGTTATTGCTGGCACGGGAGTCGGCATCGCTTACGGTGTTCCCATGGCAGTGGTGGCACGCTGGTTTCCCGACAAAAAAGGTTTAGCGGTGGGTTTAACCATCATCGGATTTGGCCTTTCTCCCCTGATTACCGCACCTTTAGCCAATCGATTAATCAATGAATATAGCGTTAGACCAAGTTTAAGATTTTTGGGGATTATCTTTACAATAATTATTGTGATGATTGCCCTCGCCATGAAATTGCCCCCCCGGGACTGGCAACCTCCCGCAAATTTAGCTAATCGAAAATCCGACTTTCCGGCCAATTATCCGGTGAATATGCTGAAAAGTCGCTCATTTTATGGCTTATGGCTTTGCTATGCCATTGGTGCTTTAATTGGCTTGAGTGCCATCGGTATTTCTAGTCCTGTCGCTGAGGAAATTATCCAGATCGAGCCGGGGTTAGCCGCTAGTAGTGTTGCTCTATTTGCTTTGTTTAATGGTATTAGTCGTCCTTTGTTCGGTTGGTTGAGCGATCGCTGGAAACCCCATTATCTAGCGATCGGGGCTTATACACTCATTTTGATCGGTTGTCTGTTGATGGTCAAGGCCGAAAAAGGGGCAGTTAGTAGCTATCTAGTGGCTTTTTGTCTATTTTGGTTCTGTTTAGGGGGATGGTTAGCCCTAGCTCCCGCTACCACTCTCCACTTCTTTAATCCTGACCACTACGCCCAAAATTACGGTATTGTTTTTACTGCCTACGGTGTCGGCGCTTTGATCGGAACTTTAGTAACCGGTAGAATTCGCGATTGGTTCGGTACTTACACTTATGCTTTTTATGCTATGGCTGTATTGGCAATACTGGGTATTTTTCTCGCGAGTGCCTTACTGAAAAGAGAGCGATCACATTTATCAAATCCTAGCTAGGGTCTGCTGAAAAAGTTTTTCGGTGGTGGCAGGGTGTGGGGTGTGGGGTGTGGGGTGTGGGGTGTGGGGTTTTACCGATTTTGAGGGGGCCAATTACCTAATTTTCAGGGAAAAAGTCCAGGGATTTTCCCCCTGATCACTCCCATGCCCGGTACTTTTTGATTGACAAAAAGTCTAAAAGTCTTACCCAACAAGGTTTTTAGATTTATTCAGCAAATCCCAGCTAAGGGAGTTAATCTTAGCCTAGAGTAGATACTGCTGGCATTTTATACTTTAAAAGACTCGAAAGAGGTTACATTGGACGGTATAGGTCTTTTAATCGCTCTTTTTCTGCGTGATTGTCGATCTTGAATCAAATCTCGGTTTTCCTGGAGGAAAGAAATTAACTGATCATCAGGGATTTCTCGGAACTCGCCAGTGTTCAATAAAACAGTAGCCATGGTAAATCGAACTCCTGAATATTTGTCTTGATCGCTATCAAAGCAGTCCTCGACTAATCATACCAAATCCCTTTGTAATAGTGTGATTAACTCTCAAGTTATGAATTGTTTCTCCCCACACCCCACACCCCACACCCCACACCCCACTATCCTATACTTTTTAAACAGGATTTAGTATCAGGGGGTGTTTGCAGCTCTCAATAATTGTCACCTAACCGCTCAAAATTGCCTTTATTGCTGGGATTTTTTCGGCCACTGCTGACGGCGATAACTGCTATACTGCCCATGAATATTAACCAGATAGGGAACTAGATAAGTCAGTGATGCAGCCATCCAGCGATCGCTTGTCATGCGGCCGCTGATTATAGCATAACCGTGGTTAATTGTCAATAAAATTGTCCCCACTACCACAGCCACTCTTATCCCGGTGGGAGCAAATTGGGGGGATAATAAAGCATGAAAATAGCCGATAATTCCCTTCATTGCCTATAAATCGCACTCTATCAGGCGAGTAAAGCAAAAAGTCACCATTTTTAACCCGTAGGGAGACTTCCACCAGAGAGCGGGAAAACAACCTTGAGGAGCTGCGAGACTAAAATCCCAGTGATCATAATCATCGATACGCCACTGATCTTTATCGCGCCATCCTACCAATTCCCCAAATTTTTTAATCGTTTCCGCATCTTGGGTTCGCAGGGTGTTAATATCACCCCCGGCGGCAAAATATGACTTCACCTGAGCGCTAAAACCGAAATGATCGCCGCTATAATTTTTCCAAAGGCGATCGAGTACCCGAATCACATTAACAGGAAACCGCATCATATCCTCTGGGGTTAAAGTATCGCGGGTTCTGCCAGCAGCTTCGAGGATAACTCGGAGAGTTTCTGCGTCTGCCTCCCTAAAGTTCCCCTCAGCTAGGAATTGCTGTAATTTACCATAGCGCTCGATGTCTGGTACTAACATCTGCCGCGCTTCGATGAGGGCAACCCGTTCGGTTAAAGATTGCAATTGAGCTAAAATATCCTGAAGTTGGACGTTAATATCTGACATAAATGTAAGGGGGTTTGTTGACTGCAAAAACTACGGATTTATCGGCAAAATAATTATTGATTTACCGCTTCTAATCTTGACTTAACAAAGCGATTCATCCATGCTTCTAGATAGATGCGATTGGCTTTTTGTTCTTTTAAATCTGTGGTAGTTAAAGGGTAAGGTGCTAATCCTTGAATGGCTGCGGTTGTCACACAAAACATCGACTTTTGAAAAGTTTCGCAGATCTGGACTAATAAATCTTCTTCTTGACGAAAACTCTTTTTATAAATGTCGTGCAGATAATCTGGTAAAAAGTGACGCATATCCTGCATTAATAGTGTGGGAGGAATCCCTGCACCTCCGATGGGTAAAGGATCCGCATACAAAGCACCATAGGCAAACATTCCTTGATCGTAGGGAATTTGATAGGCTTGGGCATTATAGGAAATTGTACCGGGGAAAGGTGTTCCGCGAAAGAAAACCGCCTCAACGTAGGGGATTGCCGTATCCGCAAGAAAGGTTAATCCTGCCGATTTGGGAATCAGATCATAGGTTTGTCCTTTGATTTTTACCTGATAGACAATTGGTTTACTAGCATTATCAACTAAATTTTTCTTAATGTGTGCCACCACTGCGGGAATATTGGTAATTTTTCCAGCATCGTAGAGATCGGATAAACTTAAAAAAGTATCGGCCATAATTCGCCAAAATTGACCTAAACCGCTATAGTAGGCCATCATCCGCATTTGTTCTGGCAAAAATTCAGGAAAGACTTTATTTAAACTTAAAACTAGGGGATTATTACTAAATTTGGCTTGAATAACCTTGGCTGTCACTTCCCGAAAAGCGGCACCATCTACATAACTATCTAAACCACCCCCACCATGCCAAAACATCGCTTTCATACAATATTCAGCATACTCAAAATTAATGCGATTATGCCACCAGTGTTGTAGTAATTTCTGCCAAGATACTTGACCATTAAAATATTTAAAGAAGGGGAAAAAAACCAAAAACTGATTTTCCGCAATATAAATTAAATTTTTGGAATAAGCATCTAACACCACCCCGTAACTTTTCAAGATACCCACCACCTCGATCAAATTCTGGGGAGTATCTTTTAACAATGCTTCCCCAGCCGTGAGACGCTCAATATAGGATGCTAGGGGATGAGAGGAGGACTTGACAGGGATAGTGACCATGCTAGAAGCTTGATAAAATAACTTTCCTGATCTATTTTAACGCATAAAAGCACAACCAATTAGCGGCGGTGGCACGGCGAGTCATGCGGGGATTGAATTCGCCAATTTTATAACCGGTAAACCCCAATTTATCTTTTAATAATTGTTTATTTTCTGGCAAGATCGATCGAGTTAATTTTACTGTTGGGGGACGATTGGCAATAAAATCCGGTGGTTCAGGATATTCACGGCGCCAATCTTCCTCTACTTGACTATTATCCCATTTTCCTTGACTTTCATCGTAACGATAACCTAAACTTTGCCAGACTAATTTATTAACGGTTTCGTCGTCAATTTCATCGTTAATAATCGCCCAAATTGTCTCTATATTTAATTCTGGTAGTTCCATAGATCAAGTGAATGGGTGATGGGGTGTGGGGAAGTGGGGTGTGGGGTGTGGGGTGTAGGGTGTGGGGTGTGGGGTGTGGGGAGAATAAATAAAATAATCTCCTATTTCCTGACGACCGGCTACTGACGACCGGCTACTGCCTACGGTTAAAATAACTGGTGAATAACATCATTGATCATCGCGTAAGCGTAGCCTATTTTGCCTCCTTCTAACGCCAAAATTATTTTTATTTTAACTATCGGTGTGGTGTCGGTTTCTGCATCGGCAATTTTTATCCGGTTAGCGATCGAAGCGGTAGGTAATGCTACGATCGCATTTAGTTTATTTCTAGCCACTTCTCGTCTGATCTTGGCTTCTGTTGTCCTAATTCCGAACTGGTTGACCTTATCACGCCAAAAAGTCCCTATTCAAGCCTATTATTACGCAGTGGGGGCAGGATTTTGTTTAGCTCTCCATTTTGCTACTTGGATTACTTCTCTATCCTACACCTCGATCGCCGCTTCTACCACTTTAGTCACTACTAATCCCCTCTGGGTTTCCCTGTTGGGTTGGTGGTGGTTTCGAGAAAAACCGACTAAATTAACCTTTATCGGCATTTTTGTGGCTCTAACGGGGGGATTATTGATTGTTTTAGCCGATCGAGATCTCAGTAGTTCTTATCCTAACCCTTTATTGGGCAATAGCTTGGCTTTAATTGGGGCAATTCTCGTCAGTGGTTATATTCTCCTCGGACGGGAAGCACAAAGAAAGGGCTTAAATATTAAGAATTATATAACTGTAGCCTACACTACCGCAGGATTAGCCTTATTGCCTTCTGTTTTTTTATTTGGTCAAGATTACGAAAGCTATCCCCTATCCGTGTATGTTTATGTGTTAATGATGGCGATTTTTCCGCAATTAATCGGTCATACTAGCTTTAACTGGGCTTTGCGATGGGTAGCACCGACAATAGTAACCATGGTAATTTTATTAGAGCCAATCGCCGCTAGTCTGTTAGGAGTATTCATTTTTGGTGAAATACCAGCCCAAGAAGTCATTTATGGCGGATTAATTCTGTTAATTGGCGTAGGAATTGCTATTTTAGGCGGATAAGCTGTTAGTGGCTCTAATATTACTGGTTAAGTGTAATCTCGATCGCCGATTGCAACCACAGACACAGACTAGATTAGTGTACAATGCTAACTGAATGAGAGTTTAAGTAGGTAGGTCTTAAAAACTTGCGGATGCCCCCCTTATCAAGGGGGGATTAAGGGGGGATCAGCACCCCCCTTATCAAGGGGGGATTAAGGGGGGATCGAACCCAGAATCTATCTTTAATTTAATTATAATCAGCTACTTAGACAATCTGACTCAATTGAAAAATAGGGTTTTCGGGGAATTAATTCCCTGACTAAAATTAGAAATATTCGATTATCTGGGTAATCTGTAGTTGAGAGCTAAAAAAGCCAGTAGTTTTCGGGAAAAACGGGGGGGGAAAAAGTGAAATCAAAAGGAAAGGGGATACAGTCAAAACTGCCTTCGTCTGAGTCCGGTTTCTCGATGTTAGAAGTGATGATTGCCATTTTAACTATTGCCGCCTTCTCAACAGGAACCCTACAGTTAATGGCATTCACTGCCTTATATAAAGTTCGGGCAGAAAGACAGGCTCAAGCTAACTTTTGGATACAAGAAGATTTTGAGGATGTCAAATATTTAGCTTCGAGTTTAGATGTCAACTCCAGTCCTGCCAACCCTAATGTCAGTGAGGATGTGTGTACAAATATCAATCAGGGTTATGCCACAGCTTTAAGAGGACAACTAACGGCTACTCCCATCCCCGACCGAACAATTGTCGGGAAAAACTATTCTCTCTATCGAACTTTTAATATTACTTCGGCTAATCCCCATCGTCTCCGTATTGATTATCAAGTCCAGTTAGCAACAGGTCAAACTGCTGACGATGACCGAAACCAAGAAAATATTATTGCCAGAAGTTCTGTCGAGGTGATTCCCGATGCGTCGTTTAAATGTCCATAAAAATCAGGGTTTTACCCTGTTAGAAATTTTAGTAGCTTTGGCAATTACGGGAATTCTTGCCGCCTTAACCCTACCTAATTTATCAGCTTGGTTAAATAGCAATAAAGTCAAAGAAGTCACCGATTCTATACAATTAGCCCTAGAGGATGCCCAAAGACAAGCTATCCGTCTGGGGAGGAATTGCACGATTAATTTTACTGGCGGGACTGGCAATAATCCCACGGTTTACTCGCAAATAACCGCCAGTGAACCAGGTTGTTTAGTGGCGACTAATACTAATGGGGGTTTCTTAAGTCTGCCAGAGGAAGTATTTATGGTGGTGAATAATTTTCCTCTCCAGGGCAGCAGTCCGGGAGTGCAGTTTTCCTTTCGGGGTCATGTGCCGGGGTTAACCTTTGATCCGCCAGAAGATCAAGCGATAATCGTATTATATTCCGCCGCCGATGCCACCGCCGATCCCTATCCCAACCAAGAAAAAAAATGTCTAGTTATCGCTTCTATGCTAGGAATAATTAAACAAGGCACTTATAATGGAACTTCTCTAAGTAACCTCGATGCTCGTCAATGTGAAATCCGTCTCGGTGGAACTCAACCTTAATCAGTTATCAGTTATCAGTTATCAGTTATCCGTTACCAGATGTGAGTTTTTAGTTCACTGTTTACTGTTTACTGTTTACTGTTTACTGTTCACTGATTACTGATTACTGTTCACTGATTACTTTTGATTGCTCAGAAATAGTCGTAATTTCAATAAACTGAGAGTTTGACCGAGATTGAGGGGAAGGAGAGAAATGCCTTCTAACCGCGATTGTAACCAACCATCGCCCCAATACCATTCGTGATAGCCATCGATACCTTGACTCAAAAGCAAGCGTAAACACTGGTCATTGGCCAATAAAACCTGATGTTGTACGGGGATTAAACCTAACCAAGAGGTAAAAGTCAAACCTTCCTCTAATTTATCGGGTAGATTGGGTGAGAGCATTTGCGGCCACAGCCATTGACGGAGATGAGCAGTTTTGAGCAAACTATCCCGGATAGCCTGTTCACTGGCCGAGATTTCGATACGCAGCTGACTTTGTTGAAAATTGCCGAACATATTATTGTCTAATAATTTTTGTTAAGTTAGTTAAAGAATAACTAAAAATCGGGACAACGTTTTCCAAGGATAACAGTAAGTAGTATGGCAGATAAATTAATCCGCGCCACAGCCGCCGATGGGGGAATTAGAGTAGTAGGAGTGATTACCACCCGTTTAACCGAAGAAGCCCGCCAAAGACATCAATTATCTAACGTAGCCACCGCCGCTCTCGGTCGCACGATGGCATCGGCTTTACTCCTGGCTTCCAGTTTAAAAAAACCCGGTTCTAGGGTCAATATTCGCATTAAAGGCGATGGTCCTCTAGGTGGGGTCTTGGTTGATGCCGGACTCGATGGCACGGTGCGGGGTTATGTGGACTGTCCCCAGGTGGAATTACTCCCCAATGCTAAGGGTAAATTAGATGTGGGTCGCGCCGTCGGTGACAAGGGTTATGTGCGGGTCTTACGCGAAGAAAAAGGCGAGGGGAGAAATGAACTTCAAGAAAGCATCGTCGAGATAGTTTCTGGGGAAGTGGGGGAAGATATCGCCTACTATCTAGACCAATCGGAACAAATTCCCTCCGCTTTGCAAGTGGGGGTTTTTGTCGGTACGACCACAGGAGTAACGGCAGCTGGGGGAATTTTATTACAAGTTCTCTCCAAAGAAGCAGCCCGGGATGAGGTCTTAGTGGCTCGTTTAGAGTCGAGATTGCGAAAATTAACGGGATTTACGCCCCTTTTACGCGCAGGAAAAAGTCTAGAAGATATTTTTCAGGAACTTCTGGGAGATATGGGTCTAGAAATTTTTCCGGCTGTGCAGCTGCTGCGCTTTGATTGTGATTGTTCTTTTGAACGGGCCCTAGGAGCTTTAAAATTCCTCGGTGTCGATGAATTAAAAGACATTATCGAAAAGGATAAACAAGCGGAAGCCATCTGTGAGTTTTGTCGGGAAGTGTATAATGCCAACGAGACACAATTAATCGAATTAGTCCAGTCTCTACAGGCTGAATCTTGCTGAGAAGTCGGGCAATGAGCGCCATTAGGGTAAAATCTATCTAAAATATCTGCTAGGGAGTCGTGAATGTTTAAAGGAAAAGAATTAACCAAAAATCTGGTCAAACGAGAATCGATTGACTCCCTGACTCGTTGGCCAGAGACAACTAGGTCTTTTCTTTTTCTCTTTTGGTACCGATACCAGCATCGTTTCACTTGGAAAGTTTGGGCGGCTTTATTTGTGGTCGTCTTTGGCGGTGTTGGCTTTCTCGCCACTTGGCAGTTATTAAATATGCAGAAGTCGCCCAATTGCCCGAAAATCTTCTGGCCTATCGCTTCCGCCTCCCTACGTCTCTACTGCGCTCAACTTTCCGCCGATAGTCGCACCGTGGCAGGTTTACTCGAAGCAATTGCCCTAGTGGAAGCTTTACCCGAAGACCATCCCTTGCGATCGCAAGTTAATCAACAGGTGGAAGAATGGGCGCGAGATATCCTGAATTTGGCGGAAAAAGACTATCAAGCGGGAAATTTAGAGCAAGCAATCGCTAAAGCTCGTCAAATCCCCAATAATATGGCAGTAGCGGCAATTATTGAAGAAAGAATCGCTAAGTGGCAAGGAACTTGGACGGAAGGCAACGATATCTTAAGCAAACTAGAAGAAAATCTCCGCGCTTCCAACTGGAATCAATCTTTCCGTCTAGCAGTGGATTTATTGAACTTAAATAACGAATATTGGGCAACGGTTAAATATAATGAAGCGATCGCTAAAATTACCGTTGCCCGGGAAGATAGCAGTAAATTAGATAATGCCTTTAATCTCTTTGCCCGGGGCGGTCTCGACAATTGGTTCAAAGTCATCGAAGAAGCTAGAAAAATTCAAGCCAGCAGTTATGCCTATCAGGAGGCACAAAAATTAATCGGGAAAACCGAGGATAAACTAAAAGAATACGCCGAAAGATTAATTGAGCAGAAGCAATGGCAATCTCTCCGGGATTTGGCTAACGAAAGCCCCGAAGACCTCAAAATTAAAGCAGATATCACCGATTGGTCTGTCTTGTCCACGGCGGCCTTAGATGCGGAAACCGGCACGGTGGACGGATTAGAAGCCGGCATACTGGGACTAGAACAAATCGACCCTTCTCGACCCCTCCATCAAACGGCCCTAGCTATGAAGGAGCGCTGGCAGTTACAGGTACAGGATGTAAAAATACTGTCTGAGGCTAGAGATTTAGCACAAGCAGGTACGATCGAGCAGTATAGCGCCGCTATCGCGAAAGCGGGCGAGGTTCCCCGGAATAATCCCCTCTGGTCGCAAGCACAGCAGGAAATTGGCTCTTGGAATCGTCAAATACAAGTTATTGAAGACCGGCCGATTTTAGAACGCGCCCAAGAAATTGCTCTCCCCAGCGATATTAACTCCCTCAGTAGCGCTATTATTCAGGCCCGGGCCATTGGTAAAAATCGGGCCCTATACCGAGATGCTCAACGGGAAATTCGCGGCTGGCAAGTGCGGATTGAACGCATGGAGGATCAACCTATTTTAGATCAGGCTCAAGCTTTGGCCAATCTCAAAGACTACAGCACAGCGATCGAAACTGCCAATCAAATTCCCCCCGGTCGCGCTCTTTCCTCGGAAGTTTCCCAAAATATCCGTCGTTGGCGCCGAGAGTTGCGGTCCCGTCAAAATCTCCAACAGGCTAATCAATTAGCGGCGACGGGAACCCCAGAAGGTTTAACCCGGGCGATTGCTTTAGTTACCAATATTTCCACTCAAACCGATGCGGGTGTGCAACGGACTGAATTGCTGGAACGTTGGAGTTATCAGCTTTTGTCTTTAGCCACGGATCAAGCTAATAACGGCCGTTATCTGGAAGCTATTCGCCTTGCTGAATCCGTATCCCGGGAAAGTACCGCCTACAGTTCAGCTCGCTCCCAAATGCAAGGCTGGCGCAATATTCTCCAACCTCCGGCCCCACCGCCAATAGTTGAATCGACTCCCCTTTCCCCGGAGTCCCCGATAGAAGCACCAAGTCCGGGTCAATAATCAGTTTTAGAGGCTGTTTTTGCCGTGGATTACCCCTAAAAAAGTCCCTCATCCCCAGGGGTCTGTCCAGTTAAATCTGCATTATACTCAATCCTGTTTACAAGGTATGGGAGAGCGGGGAGAAACAATCCATAACTTGGGAGTTCATCGCACTATTAAAAACCGATTTATACTAAATCCGTTGAGTACAGGCTAGTTATCAGGAGAGGCACTCATGCAAGAGGCACTCATGCAAAAGGCACTCATGCAAAAGGGAATAAATAATCAGTTTTTAATAACTGGATTTAGTATTAGTATAAATTGCCAAAAAATAACCAAAGCCAATTTTAAAAAGATAAAAGGTGTTAAGTAGTCGTGCAAAATTAATTTCCTAGTGAAGATAGGCAAGAGGCAAGAGGCAAGAGCAGGGTTAGATATGTGTAATTAATTTTGCTTAGGTACTTATCAATTAAATTAATTAATCAAGCAAAAAACAGATCTCCGTAATTTCTATAAACCTCCTGCATAATTAATTTTTCATGGTTCAAAAACAGCAATAATAAGGATTAAATAACACAAAATCTTTAAATAGACCATTTAATTGATTATTATTCATTCTTAATTCTCCTGACTACTGACTACTGACTACTAGCTACTGACTCCTAACCCTAAAAATGATTTTTGATTTCTGTAAGAGGTCTTATGAAAGCAAGTGAGGTACTGGATTTATATGCCAAAGGGAAACGCAATTTTACAGGAGTAAAATTAAAAGGACAGTGTTTTCGCGGACAGAATTTATCGGGGGCTAATTTTAGTCAAGCAGATCTGCGTGGTACTAATTTTCAAGGGGCTATTTTAGAGGGAACTAAATTTACCGAGGCTAGGGCAGGATTACTAAAGCGCGGTCGGCTACAATTAATTTTAATTTCTTGGTTAATAGCGGCTTTCTGCGGCTATCTGTGGGGATTAACTGGGTATTATCTAGCTTTAATGCTGGTGACGGATGTAAGCCAATTTAAAATCATTGGTGCGGTGATAATCACGATTTTATCCCTAATTTATGGAAGATTTTATCGTCAGCGAGTTGGGGGATTACCCTTAGTTTTATCCTTGATTTCTGGTCAATCAACAAGTTTTATCCTAGCAATTTCCATCAGCTTAATTTTAACTTTATTGACAGTAATTATCTTGGCTTTTCAGGGAGCATTAGCAGGAATAGCCGTGATGAATGGAACTTTTTCTATAGCTTTGATTGTTGGGGTTTGTGGTACTTTATTCACCGCTTATCTGGCTTGGTTGTCCCTAGAAGAATCGAGACAAACAATCACGAAATCGATAGCAATTGCTTTTTTAGCCAGTAAAGGTACAAATTTTTGCGGCGCAAATCTTAAAGAAGCGGATTTCACGGGAGCGCAGTTAAAAGCCACTGATTTAAGGGCAAAAGATTTAACTAGAACTCGATTTTATCTGGTATCGGGCATCGAGCGAGCGCGTTGGGAAAAGACAATTTTGGACGAAGTGGCGATGAGAAATCTTCTCGTTACTGGTCAAGGGGAAAATAAAGCTTATATTGGCTATAATTTTCGCGGACTAAATCTTTCTGGGTTTAACTTCAAAAATGCCAACCTGACTAGGGCAAATTTCAGCGAGGCAAATTTAGCCTACGCCAATCTAGAAGGGGCCAATTTAGCCCATAGTAACGTGATGAGAGCCAATTTACAGGCAGCCACCCTGACGGGCGCTTGTATCGAAGCTTGGAAAATCGCCGAAAATACCAATCTAGAAGGGGTTGATTGTGATTATATCTATTTAGTCGAGTCCGACCAAGAGCGCCGTCCCAAGCAGGGAGAATTTGGGGAAGGGGAATTCCAGCAATTGGCCCTGGAGCAGCGAAAATTGTATATTGACGAATGAATGCTATACAAAGCTAAAATTGCAGCGCCGAGGCGGACAATTAGAGGGATAATAAGACCAGCCTTAACACCTATCCCCCGACTGGTAACTGATCACTGATAAGCGATGGTGAATATTTCTAATCAAGTTACACCCAATTGGGGACTAGCGCCCCTGGCAAAAGTCCCCGATGTCCAAATCCTAGCGGCGATCGATATTGGTACGAATTCGGTTCACATGGTAGTGGTGAAAATTGAACCGTCTTTACCCGCTTTTACGATTATTGCCAGAGAAAAGGATACAGTCCGTCTGGGCGATCGAGATAGGAAAACTGGTAAATTAACCCTAGCGGCCATGGAAAGAGCGATCGCGGCTTTAAAACGCTGTCACGATCTAGCTATTAGTCTCCATGCGGATCAGATTATTGCCGTGGCCACCAGCGCCACCCGGGAAGCGGCCAACGGTGACGAATTTTTGGCTTTAATCGAGAAAGAAGTCGGTATTTCTGTAAATCTCATCTCGGGACAGGAGGAAGCGCGCCGGATTTATCTCGGTGTCGTCTCGGGGATGGATTTCCAAAATCAAGCCCATATTATTATTGATATTGGTGGCGGTTCCACGGAATTAATCTTAGCCGATAGTCAAGAAATTCGCTTTCTTAGTAGTACCAAAATCGGCGCGGTGCGTTTGAGCCAAGATTTCATCACTACCGATCCTATTAGTACCACAGAATTAGCCTATTTAAGGGCATACACCAGGGGAATGTTGGAGCGAGCAGTAGAGGAAATTAAACATCATTTACAGGTGGGAGAAGTGCCGCGTTTAGTGGGAACTTCTGGCACGATCGAAACTTTGATGACTATCCATGCTTTGGAGAAATTGGGTGAAATTCCCAATCCTTTAAATGGTTATCAATTAACACGCAAAGATGTCAAAGAATTGGTCAAACGTTTCGCCACTTTGGACTATCACCAAAGACTGGCAATTCTGGGGATGTCCGATAAACGGGCCGAGATAATTCTAGCTGGTTCGATCGTGCTTTTGGAAGCGATGACCATGTTAGATGTTGATAAGTTAGTTCTCTGTGAAAGGGCGTTGCGAGAAGGGGTAATCGTCGATTGGATGCTGACGCACGGGTTAATTGATAATCGGTTACTTTATCAGAGTGAAATCCGTCAGCGCAGTGTCTTGAAAATAGCGAAAAAGTATCAAGTTAATTTAGAATCGGCCGAGAGAATAGCGACATTTTCCTTGTCTTTGTTCGAGCAAACCCAAGCACAATTACATTCTTGGAATCAGGAGGCTAAAGATCTATTATGGGCGGCGGCAATTTTACATAATAGTGGTTTATATGTTAGTCATGCTGCCCATCATAAACATTCCTATTATTTAATTCGCAATGGTGAACTGTTGGGCTATACGGAAATAGAGTTAGAAGTTATCGCTAATATCGCTCGTTATCATCGCAAAAGTAAACCAAAGAAAAGGCACGATGATTTTATGAAATTAACGGAATACTATCAGTATATGGTCAGACATTTAAGTGCTATACTGCGCTTGGCTGTGGCTTTAGATCGACGACAAATAGGAGCAATTAAAAAGATTGAATGTAAGTACGATCCTGAATATAGAACCCTACATCTGCATCTTTTCCCCAATAATGCTGAAGATGATTGTGCTTTAGAATTGTGGAGTCTAGACTATAAAAAACCTGTTTTTGAGGAAGAATTTGGGGTGAAAGTAGTGGCAACTTTGGCATTTTTACCCTGAAATCACGACCAGTGAGTAGCTTGAAATCGGCAAGATGGAAATTTTCGAGACTTGTTGCCTATTAAGTAGTCGTGGAAAATTAATTTCTTGGTTAGGATAGGCACTCATGCACTCATGCAAGAGGTAGTGAGATATGTGTAATTAATTTTGCCTAGGTACTTATTCTAGGTCAAGATTATCGACCGTGGCAAATTGATAATTTTTGTTGATAGTCAAGCAAGAAAACGGTTAAAAACTGAAAGGTTACTGTTATAATCCAGGGGGAATAGGAACGCAGAAAGAAAAGGAGTAGAAAAACTTGTTGCAATTAGCTAAAATTGGTCGCTTGATCGCTCTTGGTTGCTTAGGAACGATACTGACTAGCTTTCCTGTCCTCTCGGCCGAGAGAATCACTTTTATCTTAGCGCCCTTTAGTCGTACCCTAGAAATTAGTTCCCTAGAAAAGTTCGCCAAAACTGGCAGAATTGACGCTAATCTAAGACAATATTTAGGTAATACAACCGCCGAACAACAAAAAGAATTTCGCCAAGCTTTAACCACAAGTAAAGAAGTTAATCCCGTCCTGATCTCGCGCTTTTTTAACTCCACAATGGGGAAAGATATCCTCAACCTTTTAGGGGAACTGATCACCATTCAAGGGGGTATTAATGGTAAATTTGCCCTGCGTTCTGCCCTAGTTAAATCAGCCTTTGAACCGGGAGGGGTAACTATTCTTAACCTGCTGCGTAATCTGCCCACTAATATGCAGATTGATGTGACAAAAGTGCAAAGATTAGCTCGGGCGATCGATATCGTCCTGAAAGCCACCACAGTATTCACGGAAAAGGTGGCGCAATTATCCTTAGAAGAAGCTAAAAAGGCCGGTGAAATTAATTTTACCGCCATGACCGACCCCCGACAACCGGGACCCCAACAAGTGGAACAAATGCGGCTGGATTTAACCGATAGCCGTCGTCAGAGGGAACTTTATCTAATTATTGTCAAACCCAAGGGGCAATTAACCCAGAAAACCCCTGTTATCCTCTTTTCCCACGGTTTAGCTTCCCGTCCTGAAGATTTTGTCCGACAAGCGGAACATTGGGCTAGTTACGGTTATCTCGTTGCCATACCCCAACACTCTGGCAGCGATACCCTACAGGTGCAGAATCTGCTGGCCGGTTTATCGCGGATGGTTTTTTATACCAACGAATTTGTCGATCGTCCATTGGACATATCTTTTGTGATCGATGAATTGCAAAGACGCAACGCGGGGGAATTTCAGGGGCAATTAGATTTAGATAATGTGGGAGTTGGTGGACATTCCTTCGGCGGTTATACAGCCTTAGCCGTGGGTGGAGCGACGATCGATTTCGAGAATTTACAACGAGACTGCCAAAGAAGATTAGCTTTTCTCAATGTCTCCCTCTTGCTGCAGTGTCGTGCTTTGGATTTACCCCGAGAAGAATACAACTTTCGCGACCCGAGAATAAAAGCGATTTTTGCGGTTAATCCGTTTAATTGGAGTATTTTCGGGGCTAAAGGACTGGCTAAGATCGAAATTCCCACTTTTGTGGCGGCAGGAACCTACGATCCCGCTACCCCCGCTATTTTTGAACAGGTGCGCTCTTTTCCCCTGCTCAATACTGAAAATAAATATTTAGCTCTGATTGAAGGTCAAGCTCACGTTGATTTTTCGGTACTAGATGCGGGAATTAACGAAGCGATCGAATCCGTAGCCGATCTTACCCTGCCGGCACCCTATGTGATCGATAGTTACGCTCATTCCCTATCTTTGGCCTTTTTTGAGGTGTATATTCGCAAAAACCCCGGCTATAAACCTTTTTTACAGGCGGCCTATTCCCAATATCTCAGTCAAGGCCAGGAGTTTAGATGTTTTCTGATTACCCGCGCCTCCTCGGCTGTTTTAGAACAGCTAATCGAAGATTTTATCGCTCAAAATGTCCGTTAATCAGTGATCAGGAGATAGGAGATAGGAGGTAGGTGTTAGGAGGTGTTGGGGTGTTGGGGTCTTGGGGTGTTGGGGTGTTGGGGTCTTGGGGTGATGAGACAATTTCCCCACTTCCCCACTTCCCCACTTCCCTACTTCCCCACTGCCAATTCATAATTTATAATTTATATTTTTTGAGGGCGTTTAAGCAGTAATTGGATAGCCAAAAGAATTAAACCAATGGTGACAAAAATAAAAATAAAGGTTCCTAGAGAAGCTAAACCAAAAACTAAAGTCCGGACAGCGCTGCCAATTCTCAAGGCGATCGGACTGTGAGCAACCATCGGTTTTGAGTAAAAAGAATGACCGATCGCTGCTGTAAGATAATAGAGAATTGTCCCCAGTGCTGCCGAAATTGCCGCACCAACTAAACAGCGAGTAGGAGTAACTTTTTTGGTTTCTAATTCTGTGGTCATTACTTTTTAGTCCTCAAATATTGCCCAGGTTAAATTTTAATTCTTTTCCCCGACTAGAACCAAGGATCGAGGGCGGAAGGAAAAGAAGTATTGACTTCGACAGAGAAAGGATCCTCTGAATCCGAGGAGACAATCAGATCCTGATTCGTCTCTAGTTGCCGTTTTAACTGTTCCCAATCGCCGGGGTCGGTTAACTCCTCATAAACAGGGGCAGCGGAAACGATCATTTCCTTATCCGATGACCGGTTGCGGGAAGAAAGAACTGAATTAGTCAAATCAGGTAGCTCCTGGTCGATAATAGTTGGATTTGCGCTCTTTGGAGAATTTTTGGGCGAATTTAGGCTAATTTCTTGCTTTAATAACTGTAATTCACCATTGAGAGCTTTTAATAACTGCTCGATCACCTCGATTCTTCCGAAAACATCCGGGGGAATCTCAGGATTATTGGCAGCAGAGAGGGAGGGTAAAGTTAATTTATCGGCCATGACGCGGTCGATTTCCTCTAGGGTAGTATAACCTTGGCGGACTAATTCCAAACCGTAGGCGAGGAGAGACTTGAATCCTGCTCGTGTTGCCGCTTTTTTGAGCATATCGGCGGGTTTATTCTCAGCGATGCAAGTTTTGAGGTCAGGGGTAATCGTGATTACTTCAAAGACCCCAATCTGGGACTGATAACCGATGCCGTGACAATGACGGCATAATCTCCCTTTTTCCCGCGCTTGGATGATTTCTTCGGCAGTGAGGGAATTAGCTTTATAAAAGCTGTATTGAGCAGCTTGGGCGGGAGAAAGACCAAATTTAGCTAATTCCTCCCTTTTTGGTTGATGTTTCAGCCGACAAACCTGACAAACCCGTCGCACCAGTCTTTGATTGATCACTCCCACTAGGGTATCGGCGACTAGGGCCGGCTCCGCTAATTGATTGAGGCGAGCGATCGCGGCAAAGGCATTATTGAGGGGTAAACTAGAAATAACTAAATGTCCTGTCAAGGCCGCTTCTAAGGCATGGGCAAGGGTGGAAGAATCCACCAGGCGATCGATGCCGATGATATCCACATCTTGATTCCGGAAAGAGGGCAAAATCGAGGCATAATCTTGACCTTGACCATCAGCGATTTCCACTTGGGTAATACCGTTAAGGCCGCGTTCGATCGAGGTTTCCACGGTGGCGATATTAACATCGCCCTGGTTTCGATGGGCTAGTAGAGAATAAAAACTGGTGGAACAACCGCCTCCGGCCGGTGCGGTGAGCAGAATCAACCCCGCCTGGCGCTCGATCATGGTGCGTACCAGTTTACAGGTTTCTTGGCTAGTAATCAACTCATCGAGGGGCCAAAGTGGGGATCGAGAATCAAAAACCCGCAAGAGAATTTTTTCCCCGTGTTGACTGGGTAGGGTGTGGAGACGAAAATCTATTTTGCGACCGGAAAAAGTTTTGGTCATTTTTCCCTGTTGGGGTCGCGATTTCTCGCTGACATCGAGGTTAGCCAGAATTTTTAACCGTGAGATAATCGCTGGGGTCGCTTCCCGAGAAATCGGTTCCCCGGCAGAACGCAGGAGACCATCTTGGCGAAAACGGATAGTTAATTGATTTTCTTGGGGTTCTAGGTGAATTTCCGTCGCTTTGCTTTCAATGGCTTGAACAAGGATATTATTAACGACACTGATGATCGTCCCTTGATTGGCCTCTTGAATCAGCCCGAGATCCTCGTCGGCTAATTCGCGGTTGAGATGGGGGAGAGATTGGCCATCTTCAAAAATATCAGTTATGTCAACTATGGTCTTTAGATCCTGTTCTTGGGGAAGACGATGGCCAGATAGGGCTTCTTCTTGACGAGAACGATAGATTTCGACCAATTTCTGGTAATCTGCCCGAGCGATCACACGACGCTCAAACTGCAATTCTTTATCCCGGAGGATACGACGTAAATCATCGAGAATTTCCTGATTAGCGGGATCGACCATGGCTAGGTGAAGAACCTTGCGATCGGATTCTTGTTTTTGTAGGGGCAGGATCTGATAACGACGGCAAATTTCAAAGGGAAGGACTGTGCGAAACAGATTTTCGATTTCTGTCCAGTTGATCGTCTCAGTCTCAGGGTCAAGATATTCTAACCCATACTTGGCTTTTAGTTTTGATAGTTGTTCGAGTCGGTAGTATGCCAGTGCCTCTTTGGGTAAAGGACGACCGGTGATCAGGGGTAAAATTGCCAGTAGAGATAGATGACCTTTCTGTTTCTGGATTATTGCCTTTTCTAGTTGCCCGATAGTGATATAACCCGATTGCACTAACTTTTGGGCAAAGGAAGGCAGCTTGGTCTGGGGGGTCTCGTTTGCTGATGACATGGAATAGAGCCAGTTAATATTGTACAGCCCACTACTCTATTATGCCCATTTTCTCACCGTAGCTAACAGACAGGCTATTTTTTTTAGGCAAGGGCCAACGGGCCATCGGCAAGGGAAAGAAAATTTATCGTCGGCTACTTAGCAAGGATTGATAGTGAACACTCATTTTTATATTAATAAATATAAATAAATATGAAGTAATTTAAGTTTCACAGAGAATGAACCTGATCTTTTTTAGGATGGTGGTAAAACTGATTTTCCATTTCTCAGGTTGAAAGGTGAACCCAGATTAAGCCATCTGAACGATAGGAGGACAAGCCAATGTTTGAAGATTTTACCTATATTACTGATGAGGCTTTTTTAGAGAATTATTGGTGGGAAGAAAAAGTTATTTGTCTCCACTGCCAGGGCAAAGGAAGAATCTATCTAGAAACAGAGAATGAATCCGTCCCCTGTAAATTCTGTGAAGGTCAAGGCATTATTAAACGAAAACAGGAGGAGACTAACTATCCCTAAAAATCTGTATAATTGGATACCATATATTAAAAATCTTCTTGAGTTAAAACCTCGGGCTGACATTGTTTAATTTCGCTGTTAATCCCGACGGCGGATTCCGATTGTAGGTCTTCGATATAACCGGATTGATGGGATAAAGCTTCCGAAAAACTCTCAAACGGACCGAAATAATAGAGACATTTCGGCTGAGTGGTGATGATCTGTATCCACCAGGGTTGAGGTGGTAAACTAGGCTTAATGGAGACAGTTTCTGGGTCAAGAGGCTTTATACTAAGAATCCTGGCACCTTGGCGCAGGAGGCGCTGTGTTTCTTGACTCATGCGGCTTTTAGGTATTCGCAGGACTGTCCGAGAGAAGCGTTGAGGCAAAGAGCCAGAAGAACCGGAAAAAACAACTTCATAGAGAAATATTTGATTCTCTCCCTGATTATTAGCCTCTAGCATACAGAAAAGATTCTCTTTTGGGGGTAAGGGTTAAAAAAACAGACGCTACTTTGAGCAGATGACTCAAGCAAAATCATCTCCTAACAGAGTAGCGCATCTTGATAGGATAGCATAGAGCGGCAAAAAGTTAGGTTTTGACCTATTCTTCCCTCACAGCATGGCTTAAGGAGAGATTCTTCCACAGGAAGAACCCGATAGAGTTCTTTTATTGAGCCATCCCTGAAGATATCTATGAGGATTTTTTCTCCCGTCAGTTTATTCAAGATGCTGTGGGCGAATATATAGCGTTTCCTGTTCGCAAGAGGTACATTATAGATGTTGAAAAGCTTAATCAGCAAAGGTTAAACTGTGCCACACAGGTGTGATAACTGCTATATAGCAGTTATCTTAATGGTCAGGTAGGAAGTTTTCGTTTTTTGGATTCGGTTGTCGGTCGTCGATGCCAAATCCTGTTATACTTCATCTTTATGAGAAACAAGGTCAATAATACTGACAACAAATAGAGTTTTTTAACAAATATGCGGACACCAAAATTGAGCTTAGGAACCAGATTATTTTTATCCCATCTCCTCGTTATGGTGGTGGGATTGAGTAGCTTTATTATCATTGCTAAATTATCTTCTCCGCGAATGTTTGTTTTACGTTTGGAACAGTTAGAAAGGCAGGGATTTTTTACCGTGCGTTCAGCGAGAACTTTCTTGGTTAGGGGTTTTGAGACGGCTTGGGATAGTAGTGCTATTTGGTCATTTATTGCGGGAGGAAGTGCGGCTGGTTATCTGAGTTTTTTGGTTTCCCAACGTATTATGAAACCAGTAAAACAAATCAAACAAATCACTAAAAATTTTGCGGAAGGGGATTTATCGGCGCGAGTTCCAGAAAGCGAAATACCAGAATTAAATCAATTAGCCATCAGTTTTAATCAGATGGCGATTAGTTTAGCTGATGTAGAAAAACGTCGCCAGGAATTAATCGGTGATCTTACCCACGAATTACGCACCCCTTTAACTGTGGTACGGGGATATCTAGAAGAATTAGCCGATGGTGCGATCGAACCTAATCCAGAACTTTATCAGAAATTAGTCAAAGAAACCCGCCGGTTAGAACGTTTAACCCACGATCTACAGGAGCTATCGCGAGCGGAATCTGGTTATCTCTCGATTAAACTGCAACCTGTTAATTTATTAAGTTTGTTAAATTCTCTTATCGAAAAATTCGCCGATCAATTATTAGAAGATGGACCAACTTTACAGTTAGATTGTCCCCCCAATTTACCATCTGTCATGGCCGATCCCGATCGCCTTGAACAAATTTTAGTTAATCTGCTCGGTAATGCCATTCGTTACACCGATCATGGTGCAATTACCCTGCAAGTGACAAGGGACAAAAATCGCCTACAAATTGCCGTTATCGATACGGGAATCGGCATCGCAGCAGAGGATTTACCCTTTATTTTCGAGCGCTTTTGGCGGGCTGATCGTTCTCGTTCCCGTTATTCTGGGGGTAGTGGTATTGGTTTAGCGATTACCCGTCGTTTAGTGGAATTACACCAAAGTCAAATGGAGGTAGAAAGTGAATTAGGTAAAGGCAGCACTTTTCGTTTTTCCCTAGCAATATCTCCGAATTGGGAGTAGGGGTTTTTTAGTGATCGGTAAACAGTAATCGGTAAGGGGAGACGGGAGAAGGGGGAGATGGAGCGGGGAGAGAGAGTTTGAGCATTTGTACTAAAATATCTAATAGACATTTCCAAAAATTATAACCCAATCACAGCTTGCTTTTAGCTTTTGTACTAACTGAGTAGTTCTAAGCTACTAAAATGTGTATCTATCGTTGCTAATTCAATTTCACTGAAAAAATATGAGACAATTAAAATCATTTTTATTTGGTTAGATTCCTTAACTAGAAAAACTTTTAGTCTTAAGATATAGTCATTTCAGATAATTCTGATACACTCTAGACTGGTTGAACCCTTATGAACTCTGGCATTGATATTCTCAATCCTAATTGAAATGACTATAATATTAGGTGGAGGTCTAATAGGCAGTTTCAATGCAGTGCAGCTGATAACGAGATGACTATTCAGGAGAAGACAAGTCGCGGAAAATCTGGCTGGCGATGGCTGCACTCCGGCGAATTTGTTCAATTTCGGAAAGACTTTGCCAATCTTCGGTGTCTATAGTGGTTTTGCTCTGGCCATTACGCATAGTATAGGCGTAGGGACGGGCAAAAACCTGTAAATCTTCTGGAGACCATTGGGGAAAAAGCTCGCTAAGACAAACAACAAGGCGATCGAAGTTATCTAATTGACTATTAACTAGATTTTCAGCACTTTCTACTAGACGATTTAAATGTTCGGCTGGCAGTAAAGAGGCAAATTTATCAAAGATATTAGACCGGGATGAAACGGAAACTGTCGGGAATTTTTGGTGTAAACTGCTAAAGAATCTATGAGCTTGTGCCTCGATCGCCGTCGCTTCTAGTCCTTCACACAGAGAAAAAGGCGTTTCCGTGACATCTAAGGGATCATTACCCTCAACAGCGGTTACATCCCAGGGATAGGTGACTTCCTCTTCGATCAGGATTGCCAGAAGTTCTGCGTTAATCTGTTCGGATAGGGATAAATGGCTCATAAATAATACTCCATATTTTGGCCTTTGTGGCGTTCAATGAGTAACTACATCTCGGTTTTGACAATTCCCGAAGCTACCAACAGACTTCTGGTGGAAGTCAGGCAAGAGGCACTCTTGCCATAGTAGCAATAATTAACCCTTTAAACAGGATTTAGTATTGTAAAGTTTTGTAAAAAATATATGCAAATGACTGCAAACAACTGCTAATATGGTTAGTGTAAGTTTACATTGCAGTTCACATGAAACTATCAGATTATGCTAAGAAAAAAGGGATCAGTTATGACACTGCTTGGAGAATGTGGAATCGAGGGCAGTTAC
>NZ_JADBUN010000125.1:0-21020 GCF_020245625.1 Microcystis sp. M049S2
GAAAATTGTCTGAGCAATTTTTTGATAATTGACCACTGTTACATTTGGTAAATCGAGGAGTTGATCAAAATTTATCCACATAACCCACCTCCTGTTCTGTGTTACTATTATACCATGCTCACACAGAACCTAGAAGAGCCAGCTTGGCTCTTCTGGTTTCTGTGTGGAAACGAGGTCTATACTGATGGTTTCTTCGTCAAAATAGCCCTAAAAGTCTTGCCCGATAAGCATTTCACAATTCCATAAGCAAAAATTATCACACAAAGTCGAGAAGAGCCTGAGCTTTCCAATAATCAAACTTATTTGTACATAAATGCTCGACAATCCCCCCCAATTGACGTACTTGCTTGACCATATCGCCAGTCCCGCCACGTCCATCACCGCCTTTGCCATCCCAGAGGACAATCAACCGCACCCGATCGATTCCGTAGATCAAACTGGAATAGAGCGCCCAACGATTGTTGCGCTCAAAGGAATTGCTTCCTTTCGGGACCGGTCCGATTCGTTCCGGTTGTAGGTTGAGCGCGACCTGGGGATGATTCTTAATCCTATAGAAACGCTCTACCCAATCATCGCCGGCAAAGCTGACTGACTCTTCAATAAATTGAGCCGACTCAAAGGGCAGATAGACCTCGACTCTCATCTGGCGCTCTAAACAGGCTTCTAGAAACAGGATATCGCCCCCACAAGCGAGTCCCGGCACGATCGCCAGATCCTTGGCATCAGCTTGCAGCTTATCGAGTACTTCCTTAATTTTTTGTTGCGCCTCGGTTGCCATGGCCGAGGGAAACCGAGGCCGCGGCCGGTCTAGCTTGTCAATCATGTGGCCGGAGAAGAGAAAAACTTGCGGAGGTTTCTTCACTGTCTGGGATGCGATCGCGGCTTCTTGATGTTCTATTCTCTCTAATTCTGCTTCGAGGACATCGAGGCCCGACTTGACATATTCAAGGCGGAAATTCAGGGATTCTAAGAGTTTCAATTGTTCTAGGGTTGAAAGTAAAGCAAATTTATTGTTCCAGAGCCGGTTGAGCGCCCTTTTATAGGCTCTGGCCACCTGTTGCGGGTTGCCGGCGGTACAGATGGCCAGATCCCCGAGGGAGAGGAAGACCCAAACATCCTTGTTATCCTTGATAGCGGCACTTTCCAGACTAAATTTAACCGCTCCAGACAGCGCCGGCAATTGCTCTTTGATCGCTTTCTCTTCTGGATCGCCGTCCCTACCATGCCTGGCTAAATACTTGAAGACGGCAGATAGAGTCAGGGCGTTGATGCCAGAATAGTAATGATTCTGATCGAGGCGGTAGGCTTGCAGGTAAGTCTCAATCGCTTTTTGTAGTAAGTGGGCCGATTCGTCAGCTGTTTGGAGGCGCTCCGCTTCATTGCAGATGCCGACCCATCGCTCCTTCCACATTTCCTTGTAAATGCGAGCTAAGTAGGAAATGGCATCTATATTGGCCGGTTCATCCCGCAGCAATGACTCCAATTGCACCACTGCCTCATCATATCGCTTCAGTCGGCTCAGGTGAAAGGCTTCCTCGCGCCGGAATTCGGCGTTTTTCGGCTGCAGTGTCAGTCCGTTGCGATATTGCTGGAGTGCTAGTTGATAATTTCCTAGATTTCTTAAGGCTTTCCCCGCTTCGGCGATCGCCTCGCATTTTATTAGGGGGTTGCTCACTTCTTCGATCAACAGCAAAACGTCACCAATGCGATCTTGGCGTTGGGCGATCACTACCCGTTTCCGCCAATTGTTGTACTCATCCCAGTAGCCAATGGCTAGGGGGGTTTGCAGGGACCGGCGATCGGGTTCTTCCAAGCCGTCGAGTAAATTGAAAATGGGGCTGTGAATGCGATGATGGTCTGATTCCCAGGTAGCGCGAGCCATTTTAGCGATCGCCTGTTTGTCCTTTTCCAAGTATTGGCGCTCGGGCCTGCCATTCTCGTCACAATGGTAGGGGAGAGTGCGGACGTTAAAAATATCGAAAGGCAGATAACCTCGTCCCGACTGAATATGAATTAGTCCCCGCTTGCGTAGGGCGTGGCGTACTCCTAACTCATAAAAAACGTTGGCATTATCAATGCTGAGGTCAGCAATTACCAGATCCGCCAGCAATAGTTCCTGAAACATATCGGTGAGGATATCGCCACTGACGCTTTCTTCATCGGCTCGAAACGGCTCAAATCCAGCTTCGATTAAGGCTGGTTTAATTAAATCTTGATAGATGCTATTAAAATCTATCCAGCGGTCGTCTGGCCCTTTTTTCTTACCAAAGGGCATGACGACGAAGGCATGGGGCAACCCCTGGGGGCTGGCAGCGGTATCATGCTCTTGTTTCGGTTGGGGAACTAGCTCTAGGTTGGACTCAGAAACTTGTTCGGCGTTGGCGGCAGAATTTTTCTGGTCAATAATTTCTTGACTGGGCATATTAATCTTTCTGACTCAAGCAAGATTGATCATAACTTATTTTAGTGAGATTGAATCTCTAGCCATTTTTTGTTAAAAAAGGGTTCTTCTCAACCTAGTATGTAAAAAGGGAAGAGCCTAAAAAACTAACATAGTTACCAACAGTAACAGTGCCAGATTAGTTGGCCAATAAAGTAGCTTTGGGATTAAGTTGTTTTTATAATGAATCCAATCAAGTTTGATGTTAGAAGCAAAAAGGATGGCATTAATTGCCACTAAAATGATCATTATATATAGTATGAAATAGAAATAATCTAAATAAATAATACCTGCTGTGACAATTTTTTGTCTGAGATTAATCTGATCGATAATGATAATAAAAAGAAAAGCCCCACAAGCGGAAACGATCTCTAAAGCTGTAAAATCTTGATTTTCACCGCTCTCTTTATGTTTGATGATCAGTATTTGAATACAAAAAAGCAATAATAATACAACAATAATTATCATCATATTGCTGATCAGTATATTGATAAAATTTCGTTGGAGAATAACCGTAAAATAGAGTTCGGGAAAATTGTCCTGGCCGATATAGCTATTAATGCCAAAATTGGTATTATAGTTATTGAGTTTGTACTGGAAAAAACTACTCTCTAGATTCCAACCTGGCAAAACAAAATCTTCTTCTAAACCGGGTAGAGAAGTAGGAATCATCAAATCGTAGGCATCAAAATCTGGGGTGAGGATGATATTTTTGTAGAAGTCTTTCGGCCAGAGGCGAATCCAGACATCCTTAACATCAAAGGGATATTTAGAATAATCAAAATTTTCCCGGAGTTTAGCTTCAAAATACCAGACAATCACTTCAAAATTTTGGTCTTGATGACGATGAATCTCGGTTACATTGGGATCAACTGCTTCGGGAAGGATAAAACCCCGACTGACGGTTTGAGGGATGTTCTTATCATATTTTTGCCAAATATAGCCCGTGACAAACACATCATTAGCATCTTGAAATTCTAGAGACTGCACAAAAACTCCTGTGGGAATATAAAGAGGGGAGTCTTGAGGATTTTCGGATTTACGAGATTGCAAAAATTTATTTAAACCCGCTTTTTTCAGAAGCACTATATTGTTTTTCTGTTCGATTTTATGTTCAGAGATTTGCAGATACCAGATAAATCCGATTCCCGCCAGCAAGACAACAGAAGTGGAAGACGAGACGGACCAAAGACTGCGAACACTGCCTTTGTAAGCGCGAAAGATTAGGATAAATAGAAAAAAGAAAAAGCTAATTATTTGTAAGTTAATCAGCAGCAGTTTGTGATGTAAGCTCTTGGTGTTTAATAAAATTTCATCTTGAATGAAGACAGCACTTAATGTCCAACCCGTAGTAGGAATAGGTTCAAAAAATATCCAGCTAGATTGTCCCGTTAAGGGATCGTTAAAATCCATTTCAATCTTAGAGCCTTTGAGAGCTTTTTGGGCTGGAACTCGCAATTTTTCTGGTTTATACGCTTGAGAAATTATTTGAAAGATGGTTTTTTGCTCTTTAACCCAATCTTCTCTATGACTATAGATAAAAGTTCCTTTTTTAGATAGGATAAATCCGTAGCCAGTCTTACCTAGTTTGAGGGAGTTCATTAAGTTTTTTAACCCATCTAGAGAATAGTTGGCGAAGACTACCCCAGAAGGAATATTTTTTTTGGTTTTTGGATTAAGGCGATAAAAAGGAGTGCTAAATTCTGCGAGTAAAGTGTTAGTTGCCGCTCCAAAATGAGGTTCTAACCAAACTGAACCGGAGGCTAAGGACTGGATATACCAATCACCCTTTCTGGGTTGAGTATAATCGTAAAAAGATTCCAGTTGCAGTAATTGCAGTTTACCCTGTTTTCTGATGTAGTAGGGAGCATACAGACGCATCTGGGGTTTGTAAGTATAGGGAGCATAAGCTACACCTAATCCGAACCAATTGGGATTTTGTTCTATCGTGCTTTTTAATCGCTCAAGCAACTGTTGATCTTTAAGTTTACCCTGACTGATATCGTGGGCGATAGAATTGGCACTATCCTGGAGTTTACGAAGCTGGTTATCGATTTCTTTAGCGGCGCGGATAGCTTCTTGTCGAGCATTATTTTTCGCTGTTTCCCTGGTTTGATTTTTCTCCCGCCAGTAAGCATAAATGGTGAAGGTGGCCGACAAGAAACTGATAACACAGAGAGTCAGGGACAGTCTAAAGATTCGTTTTTGCCAAGAATTGGTTTGAGTTTGCATTTTGACTTAACCTTATTTTATTTTAATAATCTTTGCCGAGAATCTGATCACAAAGACGACGATCGCTCGCTTCTACCTTAGAGTTATGCTGTAAATAATCTTTTAAACAATTGCAAGCGTATCTTTGGATATCTTTAGGTGTTAAATGGCGAGCCAAATCCCAAATAATTATTGTTTTGTTGCTGCTCCCGGAGACAAGAGTTTCACCATCTCGGCTAAAATGAATGGCGTTAACATCAGCCCCAAACCCCGGCAGCATATTCACTAAAGTACCGTCAAGTTGCCAAATTCTAATGGTATCATCAGCACTAGCCACAGCAATTTGTTGTCCGTCGGGGCTAAATTTAACGTCCAACACCGAATTAGAATGTCCTTCGATGGTTCTAACAGAGGAAGGAAGCCATTGTCCCTTTTCATCAGTCTTCCAGAGTCTAATAGTATTGTCGCCACTTCCAGAAACGAGCATTCGACCGTCTGGGCTGAAATCAATCGCTAAAACGGGACTTTGATGTTCTTTGAGAGTCAGAATACTTAGCAAAGTGCCATGGCCATCTAGCCGCCAGATTTTGATCCTATTATCGGCACTTCCAGAAGCAATAAACTTACCATCTGGGCTAATCGCCACGGTCTCAACCACATCAGTGTGTCCTCTCAGGGTATTGAGCAATTCACCGTCTAGCCGCCAGATTTTCAGTGTTTTGTTCCAATTCCCTGAGACAATAAACTTACCGTTGGGGCTAATTACGAGGTCGTTAACACCACCAGTGTCTCCTTTCAGGGTATTGAGCAATTTACCATCTCGCCGCCAGATGTTCACCTTTCCGTCTGGACTTCCTGAAACAATAAATTGACCATTAGGACTAATCTTGACAGTGCTAACTGAATCTTTATGTCCTAGTAGGGTACTCAGGGTGCCATCGCGCTTCCAGAGTTTGAGTGTTTTATCCCAACTTCCTGAGACAATTAGATCAGCACTCAAATCGACAGCCGACACCACATCACTATGGCCAAAAAGGGTGGTCACTAATTTACTATAAGGTCTCCAGAGTCTAACCTCGTTGTCGTCACTCCCCGAGGCAATTTCCAGATTTTTACCGTAGTTACGGACATCAACCGTATTAACTGCATCGCTATGTCCCTGGAGAGTCATCAATAAAGTACCGTCCAGTTTCCAGAGTCTGACTGTTCTGTCATAACTTCCTGAAACGATTTGCTGACCATCTGGGGTAAAAGTCAGCCCGTAAACAGAGGCTTCATGGCCACTAAAAGTGATAGTCGGCGAGGTACCGTCTAGCTTCCAGAGTTTGAGCGTGTTGTCATAACTTCCTGAAGCAATCCACTGACCGTCAGGGCTGAAAGCCACTGCCTTAACTATATCCTGATGTCCTGCCAATGTCCTCAATAGAGTCCCGTCTCGTTTCCAGAGCTTGATGGTTTTATCGTTACTACCTGAAACAATCCACTGACCGTCAGGGCTGAAAGCGACTGCGTTAACTGTATCCTGATGTCCTGCCAATGTCCTCAATAGAGTCCCGTCTCGTTTCCAGAGTTTAACGGTTGTATCGTTACCACCTGAAGCAATCCACTGACCGTCAGGGCTGAAAACCACTGCATTTACGCCATGTTTATCCCCTTGAATAGTTTTCTCTAAGGTTCCATCGCGCTGCCAGAGTTTAATCGTGTTATCCACACTGGCGGAGGCGAGCAGTTGCCCGTCGGGGCTGAAAGCCACTGCATTTACTGCCCCTTTGTGTCCACCACGCTTTTCACCAAGAGTCGCCAATAAACTCCCGTTTCTTTTCCAGAGTTTGATCCTGTTATCTGCACTGACGGAGGCAATGATTGCACCATCGGGACTAAATTTGACCCCGAAAACACTACCATCATGTCCTGAGAAGATATTGGTTTGTTTGATGCCATAGAGGGCTATCTTGAGGATCTCTTTCAGATTATTTTTCAGCTTGGGCGGTAGATTAACGAAAGGTCTTTGCTCTAGATCTGTTCCTAGCCGCTGGGCCTTCATAGCTGCTGTCAACGCTTCCAATTGTTTGTTTAAGGCAAAGGAAGCTTGACTGGTTCGATTGACGGCGACAATCTCGCTAATGGCTGCTTGGCGATACTCTGAGGCGGCAAAAAAACCCAAGCAAGTCGCCACCGCCCCGAATAAACTGACGACGACTAACCACTGCTTTTGCCGTCTGGCATTTTTTTTCTCTTGTTCTAGGCGTTTTTCTACCTCTTGGGTTCGTTCTTGCTGAAGCTTGAGTAAATGTTGTTGTCGTTCTTTTTCTGCTGTTTCCGCCGCTTCAATGGCTGTCTGACTAGCTTGAATAAATTCCTTATGTAACTCGGTTGCTGGTGGTTGTTTATTTTGTTCCTCAATTTTCTTTAACCAAGTTTGAGCGAGGACAAATTCACTGCCCCGGAGTAGTAAATCAGCACTTTTTTGGCTATTTTCCCATTCTTTGGCTCTCTGTAACCATTTGCTATGGTTATGAACGTGATCTCTGTCTGTATGTATGGTTCTAACTAACTGAGTAAAATTGGTCAGGAAGTCGCCGCCATGCTGACTAAAATCAAGCCACTGAATACTAGCTAAGGCAGGGGGCAAATCTTTGGCAGCAACTTTTTGGTGTAAGATCGTGATAATTCGCTTATTTAATTTTTGGGCATATTCCACCTCATCAGAACAATAAGGTGAATTGATTGATTTGGGAGAAATGATAAATACAAAGTTGTCGGAAATTTCAATGCCTTGATAAATTTCTCGCCGAAAGTCTTCTCCCGAAGCGATATTTTCTTGATCGAACCAAGTAAGCTTACCGAGTGAAGTCAGAGCCTCATTTAATCTTCTTGCTAAATCTGAATCGGCACGAGAATAAGAGATAAAAACTTCTAAAGAAGATGGTTTATATTGATTGAGACTAGCGATAATAAATTCTTCCTGTAGCGGTAGGGGAGGGGATTCTTTTCGCTGTTTAGCTACCTTCAGCCAAGCTTCAAAATGTTGAAGATTATAACCCCGCAATAGGACACTAGGGTTGTGGGTTTGCTGCTGCCATTTCAAGGCTTTGACTAACAGCACTTTATGACTTTCATAATAAGCAACATCACTGTTTAATTCCTTCAATAATTTATCGATATTACTGCGATATTTGTCCTGATCTTCATATTCAGTTAAGTCAATAAATTGTAATTTCTGTAACTGGGAGGGGATTAACTCAATATCGGTCTTTTCAATCAGCAAAGGAATAATGCGTTTGTTGGTAGCAAAAGCGTGAGCAAGTTCTAGATAACAGTACTGTGAACTCAGGGCTTCTGGAGATATTAAATAAACAAAGTTATCCGCCCCTTCAATACCTTTATTAATTTGCTCCTGAAAGGCAGTTCCCGTTTTAATATCTGTCTGATTAGTCCAGACGGTAAAGCCTTCGCGCATCAGAGTCTTGCAAATTTTCTCCTTGATGGCATTATCTTTTTCCGACGATGACAGGAAAACCTGTGTCATCAAATTATTAGCATTTTTACTACTTTCGCTAATAAATTCGCAGTGTAAGTCCGTGGGCAAGCAAGGCGGCTGTTCCTCAGTAAATCTATGTTTTAACCACTTTTCTGCTGCCTGTCTCTCTTCGCCAATTAACAGATAATTAGTTCGCTTCTGATTCCTTAACCAATTCAAGGCTTTAACTAAAAAAATACTGTGCTTTTCCACATAATTTTGCTGCCGATAAATTGCGCTAATCAATCCAGCAAAAGAACTCTCAAAATCATCAATTTCTTCTCGGAAATAGATCCAGTTAATTTTGCTGATCACTGGGTGCATATTCGGAAAAATAGAATTCCTTCCCTCGGCTTGATATGCTTGCCAGTCAGCTTCAGTTTTATCCAGATTTCTTTGCCGCCAAGTTTCTTGGCTAATTTGTTCAACATGAAGCAGAGGAATAATCCGCTTGTTGTACTTAATCGCTAGATTAATTTCTTTCAGGCAATATTGCGAATTAACCGAATGAGGGGCGATAATAAAAATAAAGTTATGTGTCCTCTCGATGCCATCATTAATCTGTTCTTGATAGTCCACAGCCAAGGGAATATCTTCTTCGTCGAACCAGACGTTTAAGCCTTGTGCAGTCAACCTTTGATTAAGCTTAATAGCAAAAGCTTTACTATCAGCCCGTCCATAGGATATAAAGACATCAAAGAAATTTTTCATTTTACTCCCCCTGTGAACTTTAGAGAAAAAGAAAAGTTATTTGCCTACGCAGAGTAACTGGAGTTTGGCGTTGTCAGATCAGAATAGGAAAGATGCAGTGCAATCCTTGCTATCAAAGTAATTTCAGTTCCGGTGCTGATTCGGATCATCTTTCGATTTGACAACGCCGTAGGACTTGCATTAGGGGACGCACCCTACAGCGATAGCGATAGCGACTGCACTTATCGACCTCACCCTGGCTTACAGTCGGCAAAACTTAATGCTTCTGTGTCTAAAAAACTGGCGATCGCCATCTCAAGAATCGCTTCAACGGGATAATCAATTTCAGTAGCGCGAGCAATCAAAGCATCCTGAATCCAGTCTGGTAAGCGTCTTAAAATAATTTCTGCATCAGTGGACGAGATTTGCTCTGAAAGTTTCGCTTGCATGGGTTAGGACTCCAGTATGAATTTGAACATTATACGGTGGCTCAGTCGCTCTCAAAATGATCGCCTCTAGTTCTAATAGTAGCGCAGGGTTTTTCCAGTAAGCTATTGTCTGCACTGCAATTCGTATAGTTATTTCAATTAAGATTGAGAATATCAATGCCAGAGTCCATAAGAGTTTAACTGGTCTAGAGTGTATCAGACTTATCTGAAATGATTATAGATTGTCGGTTGTCGAACTGATCATGCCACAGAAAAAGATGCTTTACATTTCATTAACGCACTGCTATGCAGTGCCTTCAGCATCGCACTGTCAGGAATTTAGAAATTTGGTATAAATAGTCTAATCATAGAGTCGGGTGCAGTGATTTGTTAGACATTTTTCTGGCGTTGCTGATTTGAGATATGAATCTTCTTTTGTGGGATTTTTAAAACCTAGACCCAAACTAACTTTTGGATAGGTGCAAGGTTGTCATTCATACCTTGATTCAGCAACGCCGACATTTTTCTAACTAGGGACTATGACAAAGGTTTAATTGTCACTAATCCCCCAGCAAAACCCTGAATATTCAACTCATAGCCATCAAGTAAACCCATACCAACTAATGGATCTGTCTCTGACTCATTGATTTCAATAGATTTGATCTGACCATCCCAGATCACAGTTGTCTCAAATACGTTAAACATACAGAGGCTCCCATCGCCCAAGATTCCCTCTTCTTCCATATACCACGTTAATCCTAGTGTTGTAATGATAGCAGAAGGCAACGTGAGAAATCCACTGTAACCAGTGTCAATAACTGCTTTAATCGCTTGCCTCTGGTGATTTTCGCCTAGCACTACGAATTGAATAATTGCTTCTCGGCGCGAATTGACGCTCCCCATCATCATGGCGACACACTGGGGGAACGAAAGCCAAAACGATGGACGGCACGATGTCCAATGCGAATACCAAATATTTGTGCATCAGGAAAACGTATTAACAGTTGTTTAGCAGCTGTTAGGCTGTCGTCAGCCACTTCAAAAGCTCCTGTTTCGATGTCTATTGCTACAATCTTCCCATGATTCCCTTCCTCGATTTGGGAGCGTACCTGAGACTCGTAGACTTCGTGTCCACGTCGGGCAAATTCTTCTTTGCTGTAGCGGGGTTGTCGAACTGTCATTGAAGCGACCCTGTGGCAACTTTTGCCCCTCTATTTTAACCTAAACATTGGGAATCTTCGCTAACATCCCTCAACAGTCATTATGGTCAATGGTTTCACCAGACAAATATTGGTGAATTTTTTCTGACCAATCAGGTTCACCCTGTAATTGCAGAGACTGAGCAGTTTCCAAAAACGTTTTAGGTGGTTTTACTTCATTGGGTAAAACACTTTCAATGATAATTGTCACCCTCGTGCCTGCGGCTAGGTTTAAGGGTTCTTCCAGTTGAAGGGCTGTCCCATCAAATACGGCTTCGAGTGCTTGAGGCATTATTTTCTAACTGCTGAGGACGGACTATCTATGTTCATTATAGCCCGCCCCTTACCGGACAAGATCAGCGTACTGCTAGGCAGTGCCTTCGGCATCCTACTTAGACGCACAGTTTCAAATCGCCTTAATTGTCAAGCGTAGCCGACAATATCATGGAATGAATAACCGACCAACCCCCTTGTAATTATCAAGATCTACAGCAATTTCGATCAGTCGTTCAGCGCAGCGCTCTCTATACTCAGCTTCACTCAAACAATCGAGATTTCCAATCGTCAACACTGGAAATGAGTTCTCTGTGTTCTCTTCTCGCATAACCTGCTCAAGGGAATCATCACCCTTCATATTTCGGTTAGCAGTAAGAATCATCATCTCCTGTTCTTGAGCATAGCGCCAGACTACGCGATCGCTACTTTCCATCGACAATCCAACCTCTCTAAAGGTGACAAATTGGACAGACTGAAACTCAAGCCAACCACGTTTTGCCAATATACCAAGAAAAATCAGCGCATAACCGTCGAGGTTGTAGTCAACTAAGAAAGTCATTGTTTTTGTGCGGCACGTCTGGCTCTCTGCTCCTCAAGCTTTGCCCAAAACGCTTCTTGCCCTGGTTTATGTGGCATTGCTGCAATTCGAGCAAAGCGTTCACGGTTACGATCTTCCCAGTACTGGCGAATTTCTTCCCTATTCTGAAGAACCTCTTGATATTCAACCTCGACCTGAGCTTGGTTTGCCTCAATGTGGGACAAAGCTGCGTCAATTTGCGCGTTCGTGAGGTTAAATGTGTCACGAATCAGTTTAGGAGGATAATCAGCTTTTAGGAGATCGATCACATCATAGAGGGTGATGCGCGTGCCAGCGATCGTCAGCCCTCGCTCTGTACGGATAATTTTCGCTTGTTGGTTTGCCGTCCAGGTCATTCCCTTAGATCCTTAGAATCCACTTAATGGTCAATGGTTTCACCAGACAAATATTGGTCAATTTTTTCTGACCAATCAGGTTCACCGTTCATTATAGCCCGCCCCTTACCCGACAAAATCAGTGTACTGCTAGGCCGTGCCTTCGTCATCCCACTTAGACTCACAGTTTCAATCAATGGGCATGGTGCGTTCTCAAAAATCCCGCATTAGGGAACGCACCCTACGGCTTAAATAGTCCAGTAGGGTGTGTTAACGTCAGCGTAACGCACGAATTTTGAACATTAGATAAGGTGCGTTCACTTCATTAACCCACCCTACCAGATCGGCGTACTGCTATGCAGTGACTTCGGCATCGCACTACCCTAAGGCCCTTAGGCAGTATATTTAATTTCAGTTACTGTGCCAACGCCGCTAGGATGTAAATTTCCATTCTCGTCAACGTTTAATCCAAGTGTTGAACCGTCGGCACCCTCATAACCAAAAACCCAGGCTTTGGTTCGCCAATTGATTAATACCCCCCAGCTTTCTTTGGGAAGTCCAGCGACTGAACCATGACCAATATCAGTTAACACAACCGTACCCTGAGCAACAGCCAAAGTTACTTGATTACCCTGAACCTGAGCAGGGATGCTGATTTTTTGTAAAGCCCACGTCATTTTTAGTTCCTCCTTTATACTGATTGTCACAGCTTGCAGTCAATGACAGTAAGTCAATTTTATCCGTTAAACTTTTGTCCACAATTACGTAGAAAAAGTGTACAAATTAGCCAACTTCAATTGACACACTCTCAATCAAGCACCGTGCATGACAGAAACGACGCTTAATATTCTAAGTAGTCCATATGCCGCCCTATAAGCAGGCAGCTAGGCAGTATTAGCTGTCGATATTCTTTGGATTTCTTATTCATGACTCTAGATACCTTTAAGCATCTAACTATATGTTATGCGGAAAGTTTTCGTATGTGACGCTAAATACACATTTTTTTAAGAATCTTTCCGTGTACTACGCTCAAATGGAGCGATCGCGAGAAGTTTTCCGTATTATATTACGATAAGCGTGTTGTACCGATTAGCGTACTCTGTTATGAACCCTTCCCCACTGATTTGTTCAAAGTTTTCTCGTTGTGCGACTGTCAGATAAACTTTATCTCGCCTACATCTTCCCATGATTGATGTCCTCAGTTGAGCTTATCTATTGCCCTATTTTAGCTGTGTCAGTCCAGTAGCCTGTGTTAGCGTCAGCGTAACGCACGAATTTTGAACATTAGATAAGGTGCGTTACATTTCATTAACGCACCCTACAAGATCGGCGATCGCTACAATCGGAACGATCGCACTTGACTCGCTGGTCGGCATAACGGCAAAGTTGAGCCGCTGCCGGATTTCCTTTGCTCAAACATATCACTCTTGGGTAGTCGGCTCCAACGCCTTGTTAAACTGTTGTTGATGTTGCAGTGATACTAATTGTCTGCCACTCGCGACTTGTCTTTTCTGCCAATCAGCAAATATGGCTTTGAAATCATAATTAAAAGATTTAGCATGCTCTTCTCGTATTCTGTGCAATTCTTCAAGAATTTCATCTTCCCACATAAATTTACTCTCCCATTAATTCATAGGGTGTACAAATGGTCGGCAATTTATAGCCAAAATCACGGCAGATTTCGGTAAGCTTTTTTTGGATTTGAGCGTTAGCAATATGTTTACAGTTCCATGTTAGCAAGTAATCTAATCCATGAACGGTAGCTGCGGCAATGTGAATAGCATCATCGGATGCTTTAGCGGGAAGATTACTTCTAGTGAGGAATTGCATTCCCAGGTCTTCTATAGTGTCGGTAAGCTCAAGCACAGAGAGACTTTGCAGAATCTCTAGCCTCTTGCTTGCCATTTCTGTATCACCCTGTCCCGCTTCATCTAAGACAACTTGCGAGATGTAAAGGGTAAATTGACTACGACGAGTTTCCCATCATCTTCTGGTTATTTCCAAATTTGCCATGAAGATCAAGTTGTTGCTTGGTCTAACAGCTAGATAGCCAATAATGCTGGTTTCAATATAGACGGTTTCCCTCACAGCACTTTCTGAATTTTATTTGTCTCTCATTCTATTGCATTTGAGCTTTATTTTGAGGGTTTGCGAGGGAATTAGTGCGTTCACTTCGTTAACGCACCCTACAAGTTCAGCGTACTGCTACGCAGTGCCTTCGGCATCGCAATCATAACTAACCAATCGGACTATTTACAAAGACAAGTACGAATCATTGTCGGTCTAACGGCTAAGTTGAGCCGCCACGATTAGATTTGAGATTCTTGTGGTTCATCCTGTTTTGGTCGGCTCCAACGACTTGTTAGACCTTGCTTTGGTGGTAAGCTGACTACCTGCCTGCCACTTTCTGCTTGTCTTTTTTGCCAATCTACAAACATTGCATCCAAATCGTAGTTAAAGGATTTAGCGTGTTCTTCTCGAAATTTATGAATTTCATCTAAAATGTCATCTTGCCACATCGTTATAATCTCCTAAAAGTTCGTAAGGAGTACAAATTATGGGTAACTCGTATCCCAAATCAAGACTGAGCTCTGCCAACTTCCTCTGAATTTGAGCGTTGGCAATATGTTTACAGTTCCATGTTAACAAGTAATCTAGCCCGTGGACAGTCGCCGCAGCAATGTGAACCGCATCATCAGAAGCTTTGGCAGGAAGGTTGCTTCGTATAAGAAACTGGGCTGCCAAGTTGCGTACAGCTTGATTGAGTTCAACCAAAGGCATTTCATTGACAATTTCTAACCTTTTCAAAGCAATCTCTGTATCTCCCTTAGCGACTTCATCTAAAACAACCTGTGAGATATAGAGAAGAAAATCATTACGGCGATTTTGCCACCAATCCCGTGTGGTTTCAATATTCCCAGCAACAACCAAGTTTTTGGTCGATCTGGCTGTCAGATAGCCAATAACACTGGTTTCAATATAGACGGTTTCCCTCACAGCACTTTCTGAATTTTATTTGCCCCTCATTCTATCGCATTTGAGCTTTATTTTGAGGGTTTGCGAGGGAATTAGTGCGTTACATTTCATTAACGCACCCTACGAGATCGGCTAAAAGAGCGGCATCGCACTTAATCTTCAAGATCGATATGATGTAGGGTGTGTTAGCGTTAGCGTAACGCACGAATTTGTTGATTATCATTCAAGTTGTACATTTCATTAATACACTCTACGATCCAAATGTCTAATTATCGAAGACCTCATGTATTTGGAGGGACTTTCTTTATTACTCAAGTCACTTATCAGAGAGAGCCTTGGCTTTGTTGTGATGTGGCTAGAAAAGCGCTTAGGCAAGGAATCGAAAAGGTTAGGGTGAAATATCCTTTTGTGATTGATGCTTTTGTTCTATTACCTGATCATTTTCATTGTTTATGGACGTTACCAGATGATGATCAAGATTTTTCGGTAAGGTTACGATTAATCAAAACTTATGTCACAAAGCATTATGGGCAGGCATTGGGGGTTAATCGTGAAGTTTCTCGATCGCGGCAAAAACGAGGAGAAGGGAATCTTTGGCAACGCCGATTTTGGGAGCATTTAATCCGAGATGAACAAGATTTTGCAACACATTGCGATTATATTCATGACAATCCAGTGCGGCATGGTTTCTGTGAAAATCCTCAAGATTGGCAATATTCCAGTATCCATCGGTTTATCGCTCAAGGAATTTATCCCCAGGATTGGGGTAGTGGTGAACGTATAGCCAAGCCTGAAGGTTTTTGGGATGATTAAGCAATATAAATGTATCAAATGTAGTGGATTGTTTCAGCTAAAATGGGGCGATAGATTTCGGCTTAAAGTCTTAGATTATAGAATTTATAGCATTTTTCTAATACACCAAATTAGCTGAAACAGTCCAGTAGGGTGTGTTAGCGTTAGCGTAACGCACGAATTTTGAACATTAGATAAGGTGCGTTACATTTCATTAACGCACCCTACAAGATCGCACTGAAACAGTCCAGTAGGGTGTGTTAGCGTCAGCGTAACCCACGGATTTTGAACATTAGATAAGGTGCGTTACATTTCATTAACCCACCCTACAAGATCTTAATCTTGACGATCGATATGATGTAGGGTGTGTTAGCGTCAGCGTAACCCACGGATTTTGAACATTAGATAAGGTGCGTTCACTTCGTTAACGCACCCTACAAGATCGGCGATCGCACTGGCTTAGTACTTTGAATATCTATCCACTCCCCTAACAACACCCCCAACGACTGACAGGGCTAAGGAGGCAGGATGGAGGCCCGATACAATAGCAGCACCAACCATTACTTTTTTGACAACCTCTGGAGCATTCAAAGCTTCGCACGCATCGGAAACACTGGATGCGTGTGTTGTAGTCCGTTCTTGGTGCAATTTTACTGTTTCCTTTATTATAGGAGGCCCTAATTCCTTAGTAACAACAGTTGCGATAGCGACAGTAATTGGATCAACCATAATAAATGCCTCTTTTAAATTAACTGTGAAGCATAGACCTGCTTTTGAAATCCGGTACGGTCTATTTGGCCTAACTAAAGACTACACGGAAATTTTTCGTATGTAGCACTAAATACACATTTTTTAAAGAATCTTTCTGTATATTACGCTCAAATGGAGCGATCGCAAGAAGTTTTCCGTATAATATTACGATAAGCGTGTTATGCCGATTAGCGTACTCTGTGATGAACCCTCCCCCACTGATTTGTTCAAAGTTTTCTCGTTGTGCGACTGTCAGATAAACTTTATCTCGCCTACATCTTCCCATGATTGATGTCCTCAGTTGAGCTTATCTATTGCCCTATTTTAGCTGTGTCAGTCCAGTAGGGTGTGTTAGCGTCAGCGTAACGCACGAATTTTGAACATTAGATAAGGTGCGTTACATTTCATTAACGCACCCTACAAGATCGGCTACCTGAAATTTCAGCTATCTGTAATAAAATTTCATCTATCTGTAACCCTACAGGCCAAAATAGTTTAAAAATCCGTCGATAATTTCTAGGATAGAAGTAAAGACCATCCTTGCCTACTTTTTCTATGATCCTAGCCGCCGAAACTGGACTAAAAACCGCTACTCTAGACGTAAAAGGCATGAAATGCGCCGGCTGTGTTAGTGCCGTAGAAAGACAACTCAGCCAAAATCAAGGGGTAAAATCGGCCCAAGTTAACCTAATCACGGAAATTGCCGTGATTGAATACCAACCGGATGCGATCGCACCAGAGCAGTTAGCCGCAAAATTAACCGCGATTGGATTCCCCACCCAACCGCGCAGCTCATCGACTCCCCTTTCTCAACAAAATCAACGTCGGCAAAACCAACAAAAAGAACGGCAACAACAATTATACCGATTAGCGATCGCTTGTTGTTTACTGGTTTTTTCCCTGATTGGTCACTTACACCACATCGGAGGACCAGAAATCCCTATCTTTCAAAGTATTGCTTTTCACTGGACTTTAGCCACCCTAGCCATTTTATTCCCCGGCCGCGATATTTTCATCGATGGTTGGCGGGGATTACGGCACGGGATGCCAAATATGAACACTCTCGTTAGTTTAGGCACAGGTAGCGCCTATATAGCCAGTTGTTTGGCTCTTATCTTCCCTAATCTCGGTCTAGAGTGCTTTTTTGATGAACCAGTCATGCTGTTAGGTTTTATTCTCCTCGGACGGACTCTAGAAGCGCATTCCCGTCATCGCGCAGCCGCAGACTTAGAAGCTCTTACCTCCCTACAACCGGCAGTGGCTCACCTGATTGGTAGTACAGATGACCGTGTGGGTGTGGCCATTCCCGTGGAACAGCTGCGCGTCGGGGAATGGGTGCGCGTCTTACCCGGGGAAAAAATTCCCGTGGATGGGGAGATTATTCAGGGAAGAACCACAGTAGATGAAGCTTTGTTAACGGGGGAATCGCTGCCGGTGGTTAAGGAAATGGGAGATCTAGTCATTGCCGGCAGTTTCAATCTCTCTGGTGCGATTGCGGTGCAAACTCGTCAGGTGGGGACCGATACCACCCTAGCTAAGATTATCGCAGCCGTGGAATCAGCCCAAACTCGCAAGGCCCCAGTACAGAAGATAGCGGACCGGGTAGCGGGTTATTTTGCCTACGGAGTCATGATAATTGCCCTAATTGTGCTGCTCTTTTGGTATTTTTGGGGAACTAGGCTCTTTCCAGAGGTGTTAGGGTCAACCACAGGACACCACGAGATGATTCAACCCACTTCTCCCCTACTTTTGTCCCTAAAATTAGCGATTTCTGTGCTTGTGGTCGCTTGTCCCTGCGCTCTCGGTTTAGCCACACCGACGGCCCTACTGGTGGGAACCAGTTTAGCAGCCGAACGGGGCATTTTAATTAAAGGGGGCGATGTTTTGGAAACCGTCTCGCGACTGCAAACGGTGGTTTTTGACAAAACGGGAACCCTTAGCCAAGGTCATCCGGAAATTACCGATTGTTTGAGTTTTTCTGAGCTTAATCCCCTGGAAATTCAACAATTAGCGGCAGTAGTGGAGAGTGGTACTAATCATCCTCTTGCTCAGGCGATTTTAGACGCGGTTACTCCCCCTACTAACCTGACGGGAGAAGATTTTCAAACTGTGGCCGGATTGGGAGTTTCTGCAAGGGTGCAGGGGTCAAAAATTGTTCTAGGAAATCGGCAATGGTTGGCGCAGAACGGCATTAAAATCGATGAAACTATCTGGGGGATTCAAGAGCTTTTACAAGCGGGTAAAACGGTGATTTATCTGGGGATGGAAGAACAATTACTCGGCGCGATCGCTTTTCAGGATCGATTGCGTCCCGATGCTCAAACAACCGTGAATCAGTTACAAAAACTCGGTTTAGAGGTGATTTTACTCAGTGGCGATCGCCAAGAAGTGGTGACAGCGATCGCTAATAGTTTGGGTATTAGCCAATTTTATGCCGAAGTTGCCCCCACCGAAAAATCGGCCTTAATTGCCGACCTACAGACAAAAGAGGGCAAAATCGTGGCTATGGTCGGGGATGGTATCAATGATGCTCCTGCACTAGGACAGGCTAACATCGGTATTGCTCTGGCCGGTGGCACGGAAGTGGCCATGGAAACGGCTGGGATCGTTTTAATTAGCGATCGCCTGGAGGATGTGGTGCAATCTCTGCATTTAAGTCTGGCCACATGGCAAAAAATCCGACAAAATCTTTTTTGGGCTTTGGGTTATAATACCTTTGCTATTCCCATTGCCGGTGGTTTATTACTGCCCCATTGGGGTCTAGCTTTCAGTCCGGCCCTAGCGGCAGCTTTAATGGCTTTTAGTTCGGTTATGGTAGTGAGTAATTCCTTGCTTTTACGTCGTCAATTTCCTCCGCTCAAATCGACGCAGGAAGGCAAAAACTAAAGCAATGCCGATTTTTTCTCGATAAATCTATCAAGCGCCAAAAAGAGCAGCTCTCTTATTCTTTGTGCGATAAGTTTAACTGATACAGGAGCGATCAATCTCTGTGTCCTCTGTGTCTTTGTGGTTCGTTACCCAAGAGAGCCAAGATGGTATTTTGTCCCTGTCTTTGTCAGTTGACGGAGACAGGAACAAATCGGGTTAAGCGGTAATTCTGGTCAGGGATTGACCTTGATAATTGTTGGTAATAATCTGGTGAATAGATTCAAAAAATCGCCGACAACGATTATTAGTTCTCAGGGGCAATTCATGATTTTTTACCAATAAATCGATCTGAAGTTCCGAGCTAGTGGGAGGATGAATAAACAATTCCACTTTCACTAACTGGGGAAAGAAAGCATCGTTAGGAACTTCCGATAAAAGCAAGACATCGGTCCGGCGCTTGATGATTTCAAATTCACCCAAACTTAATATATCATCGTATAAAAACCCGGTCTGATGAGGAGAAATCCCGACAAAATAGGAACAGCAATAGCGAGCCATGGCAGGGAAAAGATGATAAATTGGTCAAGGTTAATCGGTCAAAATCAGGCCATTGAACTACTACAAAGAGCGCTTGAAGTCAATTCGATCGCTCCCGCTTACTTATTCGCCGGCGCTAAGGGGATCGGACGCAATCTGGCAGCAAAATGTTTCTGTCAAGACTTATTAACTAGAGATCGATCGCCGGAAGCAAGAGAATTAATCCTGAAACGCTTTCTCGGGGGCAATCATCCCGATTTACTCTGGATTGAACCCACTTATCAACACCAAGGCAAACTGCTCACCGCAAAAGAAGCACAGGAAAGCAATCTCAAGCGTAAAGCTCCCCCGCAAATCCGCATCGAACAAATTCGCGAGATTACTAACTTTTTAAGTCGTCCTCCCTTGGAATCGGCCCGCTCTGTGGTGGTGATCGAGGAAGCAGACACCATGACGGAATCGGCGGCAAATGCGCTCTTAAAAACGCTTGAGGAACCGGGAAAAGCGACTTTAATCCTGATTGCTCCTAGTCCCTCCTCTTTACTACCCACTCTCGTTTCTCGCTGTCAACATATCCCTTTTCAGCGTCTTTCGGAAGAAAATCTCGCTCAAGTCCTGCGCTCTAACGGACAAGCTCGCGTTCTCAATTATCCGGCAATTCTCGGTTTAGCCCAAGGTAGCCCCGGAGAAGCGATCGCCGCTTTAGAGTTTCTCGACAGTCTCCCCCAAGATTTACCGCGATCTTTCAGCAAATTTCCCCTAAAACTTTCCCAAGCACTGGAATTAGCAAAAATTATCGCTCAAACTCTTGACACGGAAACCCAATTATGGTATGTGAGTTATCTTCAGTATGAGGATTGGCAACGACGACGAGAGCGATCGATTTTAGAAATCTTGGAAAAAACCCGCCGGCAGCTGTTAGCCTACGTTCAACCCCGTTTAGTCTGGGAATGCACTTTCTTGGCATTAGCCAAGCTATCCACCGCCCAAAAGTCTTAAAATTGTTATATTTATCGATCGAGTGGGGAGAAAGACCATGAAAATCAAATCCTTAGTTTTGCTGATTCTGTTAACCTTGACTACGGTTTTAGGCGCTTGTCAGGGAGGAAAAGAAGCCGAAGAACCGAAAAACGTCCCCACCACGGTGGAATCGCCGCAAAAAAACGAAGATAGCGATGAAGACGGGGAAAACCAGCAAAAAGACGGTGATAATGACCAGAATAAAGACGATGACGATGATGATAACTAGGGTTTGCGGCAAAAAGTTTTTCTTGGGGGCAGGGTGTGGGGTGTGGGGTGTAGGGTTTTACCGATTTTGAAGGGGTCAATTACCTAATTTTCAGGGAAAAAGTCCCTGAATTTTCCCCCCGATCACTCCCATATCTGGTACTTTTTGATTTACAAAAACTCTAAAAGTCTTA
>NZ_JADBUN010000126.1:0-2569 GCF_020245625.1 Microcystis sp. M049S2
GAAAGTGGTGCCAGCATGATCCAGAAGCATTTGCAGGGTATTTGTAATTACTTTGAAAATCATACAACCAACGGATTAATTGAGGGAATGAATACCAAAATAAAGCTTATTAAAAGAATGAGTTATGGATTTACCAATTTTGAACATCTTCGACTTAAGCTGTTTGCTTGCTTTAATTTATAACAAAAATTAACACACGAAAACCAGAAGAGCCCAATTTGTCTCTCCCCATCAAGAGTGCTACTTCCTCCTACCCACTGAAATTGCTTAATCACCACAATTTGTCCAGTATTAATACTTAATGCTTTGTATGATACTCTGCCAGCAGAAGGGTTGCGACCAAGTTGCTCAATCACTTGGTAGCCATGCGCGGTAAAGTCAGGATACTGCGGTTCAGACATAAGGTGAATAATAACTCTACTTTAAGAAGTTTATCTCAATCATAACTAATAGATCAGTGGATTTATGACACTTGCCCCTAAGTACAGTTGGCTAAAACCGCGCGCACTTGTCGAGAATGCCTCTACTTTCTCAGGAGAAATTCTGTCTAAGCAAGTAATCTCGGTGAACCAAGAATCCCCAAGACTTTAGGCAGGGGAGTGTTAAAAAATTGTTATGGCTAGGGGAGCTTTAAGATTGCTTCGAGGGCTTTGGTGATACAATGAGCCGTTAACTAGCTATCTCTCGGTGGCATGGAGAGCCAAATTGTCAGGAGGTCGAAGCGTGAAAACTCGGTTGCGTTGGTTTTGGGTGGCTTTAGGGGCATTTCTTGCCATTATTGGCGAGGAATTCTTGAGAAAGCTGCTGGCACTCTCTCTCTGTGGCGTTTTTCTGTTGAGTTACTGTCTGCCTGATGCTAAATATAGCGCTTCTGTCGTGGCTCAAACTCCACAACCGGCTATTGGGCAATCTCAAACAGAGCAGAAAATTGATAATTATTTTAGCCCCATTCAACCAGATGGTACACCCAAATTAGGGATCGATCGCTGGTGGGCAACCGCAGGAGTAGATAAGGAAATAACCGTTAACTGGACGGTAGAAGTCGAGAAAGAAGGTAGTTATTATATCGATTTAAAAAATCGAACTCTTTCTGGTAAAAAATGGCAATTAAGCGATTTAGTTACAATAAATATTGTTAATCGAGATGATAATACTGAGAAGACAGTTAAATTGCCTAGAGGTTTCGCAGAAAATATTCCTGTGGGAGAGCTTACCCAAGGGATTTATACCTTTAAAATTAATAAAATTATCGTACCCAAAATACCTATAGTAGAAGAGATTAAATTTGAAATAGGTTTAGTTGTTGGTGATACAACTAGGGATTTCGGCTTAGATAAACAACCGACAAATCAAATCAATTCCTTATTTGTGGCAGACTATCCTGAAACAAATTCTCAATATTTTCTCAAGATTCAGGAGAAAGGTCAAAAAATATTTAAAACCAAAGTTCCTGTTTCTAAAAGCCAATTAATTAACTATTTTACTCCTATTTTGAATTTTGAGCCAGAGGAAGAATATCAAGTTCCTTTTGATGTTAATAAAAATACTTGGAAAGCCGAAACTAAAGCCACTATTAAGGATAGAGGAAATGCAGATGATTACTTAGATATTAGTCAATTTAAAACCGATATCAAAGGTGCTTACAGTCGAAGTAAAAAAACTCCTGCTAAAATTTATGCCTCAATCGTTGAAAATGATAATTTAGAAATAGATAACAAAAAAACAGGGATTAAAGAATTAGCAATTAACTATTATTTTCACTATCCCTATAGCAATTGGTACGATCACAACGGATTTAATAATCATGAAGGAGATTGGGAAGGAATAACGGTCTTTTTACAGAAGGATCGGGATGGATACTACTATCCTTGTCGAGTTGCTTTTGGCGAACACATTTTCTTGGTGAGTGAGTTTATTTCCGAAGGAGGAGAAATTTTTGAATGGACAGAATTAGTTAAGGATAACAATATTCTATTTTCAACTAACTTAGGTAGCCGCAATGATATTCTTGCTCAACCTAATGTTTTTGTCGGTTTGGGTGGTCATGCGAGTTATCCTAAGTCGGACATTAGTGAATTAAGTATCTGTACTAAATTTACGATTCCCACATCTATTGATCCTCGTTGTGAAGAAAAACATCGAGGGGGGAAGATATACAACCTCCATGATAATTTATCTTTAATTTCATCTTCCGACCCTAAATCACGAGAAGTAGTGGAATATTTACCCCGTGTCGGAGTTGAGAAAATTGAAGACTTAGGTGATAAAAGTTGGTTGCTTTATCCAGGTACATGGGGAAATCCCAAAAATTGTACTACGAAATTACTGCTAGATATAGGTTGTCCTAGCGCACCTCGTGGTCCTGTATTTTTGGATTTAAAGAAAATTAGTGGAGTTAGTGGAATTTCTCAACCTATTTCTAAAATAGGGCTCTTCTGGTTTTCGTGTGTTAATTTTTGTTATAAATTAAAGCAAGCAAACAGCTTAAGTCGAAGATGTTCAAAATTGGTAAATCCATAACTTATTCTTTTAATAAGCTTTATTTTGGTATTCATTCCCTCAATTAATC
>NZ_JADBUN010000127.1:0-7412 GCF_020245625.1 Microcystis sp. M049S2
CTGCATTATTCACCAACTGGCAAAAACCTGATTGTGAGGACATCTCAAAAAACAGACTGTTTTTCAGCCAGATCGCTAGATGAACTTCTTGCCAAGGCTTTCGAGGATTTTCCAAAGTCTTCATGAATAATGCAGGCTAGCTTCGACGTTTCCTTAAAAAAGGGGAACAAGGAGGAATTTGATGTGTAGTTTTTAGGAATTATACACAGAAAAAAAGTTGATAGAACCAAAACGGTCTATCAACTCTTAAAGTTATCTATTCAAGAACTAAAAATTAACGTTCTTGAAAGACGATTTTTTTGTCCAGGGAAGGACGGTTATTCGACTTAGAGGGGTACTTACTACCACCACTGCGGGGAGTTTTATTAATCACCGGTTTACTGCTCGTCGGTGCGGGAACTTCCCAATCAGTTTTCATCCACTGGGGACAATTTTGATCGTAGATCATTTGCAGGGCAGCAGCCGCGATCGCTTGGGGATCGTATTCTTCACTTAAATCCCGCACTAAAGGCAAGAAAGAAGCCATCCGTTCCCCCGATAAAGCCTCTTTTAGCTGATTTTGCAGCTTGGTCAGGCGTTTTGCTTCCACTTCGGTGCGACTAGGAATGGGACTAGATTCCAGACGTTGACGCAGACGCTGTTCGATCTGACGTAATAAACGCCGATCGATCGGTTCTACTAAGGATATAGCAGTTCCTGTTTTACCAGCGCGGCCGGTGCGGCCAATGCGGTGAATATAGGTTTCGGCATTATCTGGCAGATCATAGTTAATAACGTGGCTGAGATTTTCCACATCTAGACCGCGGGCTGCGATATCTGTGGCTACCACTAATTTAATTTTGCCCTCGCGGAAACGTTGCACCAGTCGTTCCCGTTGGACTTGGCTTAAGTTACCGTGGTATTCATCCACCGTTTGCCCCGCTTCTTGCAGTTTGCAGGTTAATTCGGCCGCGGTTTGCTTGGTGCGGACGAAAATAATCGCCGATTCTAGGGGTTCGATCTCTAACAGGGGCTGCAGGACTTTTAATTTCGTCCAACCGCGAGGGATCATATAAATTTTCTGCTCGATCTTAGCGGGAGCGGCCTGGGGTTGAGAAACCGTCACAGAAATGGGAGATTTCAAGAAATTAGCGATTAAATCGCGGATTTCCCGGGGCATAGTTGCCGAGAAACAGGCGGTTTGACGGGTGGAGGGGGATGCTTGCAGAATTTTCTTAACATCATCGATAAAACCCATACTGAGCATTTCGTCCGCTTCATCGAGGACTACCCAGTTTAGGGATTCTAGATGGAGTTTTTTGCGATCGAGCAGATCGATTACCCGGCCGGGAGTCCCGACCACAATCTGGACACCTTTTTCCAGACTGCGGATCTGACGTTCCATGGATTGACCACCACAGACTGTCAGGATAAAGAGACGACGATCATCAGAGAAATCTTTGATGGCGCTGGCCACCTGTTGGGCTAATTCCCGGGTGGGGGTGAGGATTAAAGCTTGAACGTTAGGATTTTTGGTGTCCATGCGTTCCAGTAAAGGCAGGGAATAGGCGGCGGTTTTGCCGGTTCCCGTTTGTGACATTCCTACCATGTCATGCCCTTCTAGAAGGAGAGGGATGGCTTTGGTTTGAATTTCCGTGGGGGTGGTGAATCCAAGCGTTTCTAGGTGTTGAAGACGGCTATCGGATAAACCTAAATTGTTGAAACCAGTGGTCATAAGGATTGTTTTGTGGGAATTAAATAAGAAAAATGGAAAAATTAGACTATTTCGCCGTAGAGATCGTAGGTATCGGCCGCAGTGATTCGGACTTGTACGATCGCACCTAGAATCGCCTCCCCTGTCACATAAACCAAGCCATCCACTTCCGGGGAAAAACGAGCGGAACGCCCGATTAATTCTCCTGTTTCCGGGTTTTCCTGTTCGATGAGAACATCGACAGTGTGACCGATATAAGCTTGATTTTTGCGCTCCGAGATTGGTTGCTGAGTTAACATCAACCTTTCGCGGCGTTCGTCCATAATTGCCTGTGGCACTGGATCGGGCAGGTCAAAAGCGGCTGTACCTTCTTCGGCGGAGAAGGTAAACACCCCGACGTGATCGAACTCATGACGCTTGACAAATTCCAGCAGATGGCTGAAATGTTCCTCGGTTTCTCCGGGGAAACCGACGATAAAAGTCGTTCGTAAAACCGCGTTCGGGATAGCTTGCTTGATCCGCTCGATAATGCCATCGTTGACTCGTCCTTGCCAGGGACGGTTCATCGCCCGCAGGATGTCGGGATGGGAATGTTGTAGCGGCAAGTCTAGATAGGGTAAAACATTCGGGCTCTCTCGGATCGCTTCGATAACCTTTGGCGTTAACCCGGTCGGGTAAGCGTAGTGAACGCGAATCCAAGGTATATCGACTTCTGCCAGCGCTCGCAAGAGTTCCGCTAATTTGGGTTCGCCATATAAGTCTAACCCATAATTGGTTGTTATTTGCGAAATGAGAATTAATTCTTGCACCCCTTGGCTGGCCAATTGTCGCGCTTCGGCCACAATGGACTCGATCGATCTCGATCGCTGATCGCCGCGCAGGTGGGGAATAATGCAGAAAGCACAGCGATAATCGCAGCCTTCGGCCACCCGCAGATAGGCGACTCCTTCGGTAGTGGTGCGATAACGGGGCAGATTTTCATCGGCGATAAAAGTGGGATCGGTGCTGACTTCTTTGACTCGTTCTCCCGTCTCTACCCGTTCGACGATCTCGACAATTTTCTGATAATCCCCTGTGCCAACAATGGCCACGGCTTCCGGCAATTCCGTCAGGAGTTCATCTTGGAAATGTTGGGCCATACAGCCGGAGATAATAATTTTTTTATTAGCTTCCGCCAGTTCCACGAGGGTGCGAACGGATTCTTCTCTAGCTGCTTGAATGAAACTACAGGTATTAACGATAACGTAATCGGCCAACTCCTCGTCATTATCTACGGGATAGCCGGCCTTGGCCAGCAGTCCTAACATATGCTCGGAGTCGATCCGGTTTTTCTCACAGCCTAGGTGTGAGATAGCGATGGTTGGCTTATTGCCCATGCGATCGAGTATCAACCAAATCTTAAACTTATTTAATGTTAAGACATTTTAACGGATTCCGGACTTGATAAAATCATTAGCAGTTAAAATAATTTCCCCCCGGGGGCCCGTGGCTAGGCCTTCACCCTGTTAAAATGGGTGAGCGGCGCATGGTTGGGGACGCTAAGAGTAGTATACGCTGTGAACTTAATTGCAACTTTCAAGACAAAAAACCCGATTATTGGCGTGGTTCATCTCGCCCCCCTGCCCACTTCCCCCCGTTGGGGTGGTAGTCTCAAGACGGTGATCGAGCGGGCTGAACAGGAGGCGACGGCTTTGGCTGCTGGTGGTGTTGATGGTTTGATTATCGAGAATTTTTTTGATGCCCCCTTTACTAAGCAACAGGTGGATCCAGCCGTGGTTAGTGCCATGACTTTAATTGTTGATCGCATTAAAAATCTGGTGGTCTTACCGATTGGTCTTAATGTTCTCCGCAATGATGCCCATAGTGCCTTAGCGATCGCTACCTGTGTCAATGCCCAATTTATTCGGGTTAATGTGCTAACGGGGGTTATGGCCACTGATCAGGGCATTATTGAGGGTCAAGCCCACGAACTCTTGCGTTATCGGCGCGAATTGGGGTCTGAGGTCAAAATTTTAGCGGATGTTTTGGTTAAACACGCCCGCCCCTTGGGAACCCCTAATCTGACTACGGCGGTGCAAGATACGATCGAACGGGGACTGGCAGACGGGGTGATCCTCTCTGGTTGGGCCACCGGTAGCCCCCCTAGTTTTGAGGATTTGGAACTAGCAGTGGCAGCGGCCAAGGGAACACCGGTTTTTATCGGCAGCGGGGCTGATCTGGACAATATCGGGCGGTTGCTGCCGGCTGCTGATGGGGTGATCGTGGCTAGTTCCCTCAAGCGTCATGGCAAAATTACTGAACCGGTGGATCCGATCCGGGTGTCGCAATTTGTGGAAACGGCCCGGCAGATCAACGATCAAAAGGCAAAAATTAATAATTCTCTGCCTTCTTTGCCTCTGTCCACATAACCCCTTGCTAGAATGGCGGATAGTTTCAGGGGATAGCTATCCTAAGTTTTTAGGAATTGAAAACGTCCTAATTAACACAATATGGTTAGGGAATTTTTCCTTTCAACAAAGTACATTTAGATTTCTCTCCTGACTCCTGACTCCTGAATTCTGCTGTAATTTAATCTAAATAATATTATGCGTCGTCGTTCTGTACCTTGGATTCATCGCTACTCCCGGCCTCTAATTGGGAGCATTTCGATCGTGGGAGCGATTCTGACCGGCTATTTAACCATTACCAAACTGACGGGAGGGGCTGCAGCCTGTACCGCCGGGGCTAGTGATGGGGCTGGTTGTACTGGTGTGCTTAATAGTCCCTACGCTACGGTTTTCGGGCTGCCCTTGAGTTTGTTCGGTTTTTTGGCCTATATTGCCATGGCGGTTTTTGCCCTCAGTCCTCTATTTATCAATGGGGAAACTCAGAAAAATCTCCGCAAAAGTTTAGAAAATAATACTTGGTTATTGCTGTTAGCGGGGGCGACGGCGATGGCGGTATTTAGTGGTTATTTAATGTATGTTCTAGCCACGGAATTAAAGGAATTGTGTCCCTACTGCATCACTTCGGCTTTGTTCGCTTTAACCTTATTAATTCTCACAATTGTCGGTCGCGAATGGGAAGGTTTAGGACAAATTATACTGCCGATGGTTGTAGTGGCCATGGTTACTTTGGTGGGAACTTTAGCGGTTTATGCGGGAGTAAATTCCCCGACAGTGGCAGGAGGAAAAGAAGAAATTACCCGGCCAATGACAGCGGCTACACCCCCCTACGGTTGGGAAGTAACCACGGTTTCGGGAAAAGCAGAAATCGCCCTAGCTCAACATTTAAAAGCAATTGGAGCGAAAGAATACGGGGCTTTTTGGTGTCCCCACTGTTACGATCAAAAACAGTTATTTGGTAAGGAAGCGGGAGAAATCCTCAAAAAAGAAGGGGTTTATATCGAATGCGATCCCCAAGGGGTTAATGGTAATCCCCAAGCTTGTCGCGATGCCGGAATTAAAGGTTTCCCCACTTGGATTATTAAGGCTCAAGAATATTCGGGAACCCAAAGATTAGAGAAATTAGCGAAGATTTCTGGTTATACCGGCCCGATGAATTTTAAATATACAGTTCCGGGACGCAATTAGGAAAGAGTTAAAATTTATACTGGAGGCTGAACCTTGTTCAGCCTTTATTGTTGTTTATTAAGTTTAGCTACTTTGATTTATAATAAAAACGTAGATAAGTTGCTAATTATTGCTTATGACTCAGGTAAATCTAGAAAAAGCCGCTAATATTCTCGGTGTAACTACCGCAGAAATACTAACATGGCAAAAGAAAAAATTAATCAAAGGTCAGAAAATCAATCAAGTTGATTGGTTATTTGATCTCGAGCAATTAACCAATCTTAAAAATAACCAATCCTCCAGAGAATTGAAAATTTTACAAACTGTTGAGCCAACTAATTACACAGTTATTGAATTATTTGCTGGCTGTGGTGGTATGGCTTTAGGTTTAGAAAATGCGGGAATAAAAACGCAATTACTGGTGGAAATTAACCAAGATTGTGTTAATACTTTAAGACTCAATCGACCGCAATGGAATGTTATAAATCAAGACATAAAAAAGCTTAAATTTTCCGATTTTAGAGACAAAATAGATATTGTAGCTGGAGGTTTTCCCTGCCAACCTTTTAGTTATGCTGGGTTAGGAAAAGGATTAGAAGATTTGAGAGGGAGCTTATTTTTTGAGTTTGCTCGTTGTTTACAGGAAGTGCAACCTAAAATCGCTATAGCCGAAAATGTTCGAGGATTATTAAGCAATAAAAAAGGAGAAACTCTGCAATTAATGCTGCAAGCTTTACAGGAAATCGGTTATTATGCTGCTTATCAAGTTTTATCGGCTCAATTTCTTGATGTTCCCCAAAAAAGAGAAAGATTAATTATTATCGCCACCCGTCAAGACCTAAATATTAAACCGATTTTTCCCCAATATAGAAACTATACTATTTCTCTGAAAAAAGCCCTAGAGAATTGTCCCAGTTCTCCAGGAGTAGAATATAAAGAAAGAAAAAAAGAGATTATGTCCTTAGTTCCCGCAGGAGGAAATTGGCGGAATTTGCCGATGGATATTCAAAAAGAATATATGAAAAATAGTCTCAAAAATCACGGCGGACGGACAGGATATGCTAAAAGATTATCTTGGGATGAACCGGCTTTAACTATTACCTGTAGTCCGGCACAAACCCAAACAGAAAGATGCCATCCCCAAGAAACTCGTCCTTTGACTGTGAGAGAATATGCACGAGTGCAGTCCTTCCCCGATGATTGGCAATTTACCGGTAATTTAACCTCTCAATATCGACAGATTGGTAACGCGGTTCCCGTGAATATGGCCTATCATCTTGGTGGCTGTTTAATTAATATGTTGCAAGGGGATTATCTGGGGGAAACACAGCCAAAAACTGAACAGTTAAGCATTCCAGGGTTAGAAATTCATTAATTTTGACTAAAAGTAAATAGGTAAATATTCAGGTCTAGGGGTTGACAAAGAGAGAAAAATGGCTCTTCTCGACTTTGTGTGATAATTTTTGCTTATAGAATCGTGAAATGTTCACTGGGAAAGACTTTTAGGACTATTTTGCTGAAGAAACTATCAGTATAGACCCCGTTTGCACACAAAAACCAGAAGAGCCAATGCTGTAACGAGATGACTGCGATGTGCGTACAATCTTAGTATAACCTATCTAGGTTAGAGTGTGTGGCTCGATCAAACTTCCCCGCTCTTTTTTGACAATTGCCGCCCCTAAAACTCCTAAATCTCGGACGATTTTACTCTCCGGTCGATAAAAAGTATTGTTGATATTAAATATCGCTTTTTCTTCCTGCATCGCTCATCTCATAATTAGCACTCGGCGGAAAGGGTCAACCACTGCCAAAATCCATCAGACATCAAGATAGAAGATAAATCTAAAGAAAGTGTGAAATTAGCAGAAATTGCTGATTTTTTTAGTATTATGTCTCTGAAAAGCTGATAGTTTCCCCGTGAGAACGGCAAATTAAAGGTGAAAAAATAGTTATTTTTTTACATCTTATAAGTAGTTAGGTGTTAAAAACTATCAGTTCCCCCCTTATCAAGGTAGGGCTGTTTCAGCCTCCCATCAGAATATCAAAAGTAAAAGCGATCACTGCCAGGTAAAATGATAAGTGACCGCCAACCTTTTAAATATATGTTGAGCTTAATAGAAAAACTGAAACAAGTCAAGGATTTTCGGAAAGATAAAGGAAAAAGACAC
>NZ_JADBUN010000128.1:0-19653 GCF_020245625.1 Microcystis sp. M049S2
ACGAGAAGATATTGGTTTAATTGGGGTATAGAACGATAATAACGAAATTTATCACCCCGATCATAACTAGAGGTGGAAGGAGATAAAACCTCGATAATTAGGCAGGGATTTAAAATTTCATCGTTGCGATTATCACTAAATGATGGTTCCCCGGCAATAATCATTAAATCTGGGTATAAACCGCGATTATATTGGGGGATCCATAGACGTAGATCACTAGATTGAAGACGATAATTAGTTCCTCTTAAAGCTAATTTAAGCAGAACAATCAGATTAATGAGAATACTATTATGATTGATGCTTCCCCCTGTCATCTCGATAATTTCTCCGTCGTGATATTCGTGTTTAGTTTCTGCGCTAGTTTCTAGGTTGCGATATTCTTCTAAGCTGAGAATTTCGGGAGGAGATTGAGTCAACATTTTTACAGATTAGAGCTTATTTTATTTAATCATAACACAATTAATGCTACCTATTTAATTCTAATTCCCCTTGGAGAAAATCAATAAATTGTCTGGCAGTTCTTCCCGATCGCCCATTATGTTGGGTTGCCCATTGTTTGGCACGAAATTCTAGGTCTTCTAAGCTAATTTTTAATTTAGCTACACTGGCTAAATGACGCACTATTTTCAAATACTTTTCTTGATTAGCGGGTTCAAAAGTTAGGGTTAAACCAAAGCGATCACTAAAGGATAATTTTTCTTGTACTGTGTCCCAATTATGCACTTCATCCCCATCTTTTGGTTGTGGTCGATCGGCGAAAAATTCTCTGACTAAATGTCGGCGATTAGAAGTGGCATAAACTACGACATTTTTCGGTCTAGCGGTGATGCTTCCCTCTAAAACAACCTTTAAAGCTTTAAAAGCTTCATCGTCCTCTTCAAAGGATAAATCATCGACAAAGATAATAAATTTTTGGGGTAAATCTCGCAAGATTTCAATAATTAATGGTAGGTCTTTTAATTGGGATCTGGCCACTTCAATTAAGCGTAATCCTTGACTATGGTATTTTTGCAATAATCCCTTGACTAGAGAGGATTTTCCCGAACCACGACTGCCATAGAGTAGGACATTTAAAGCGGGATAACCTGCTAATAAAAACTCAGTGTTTTTAATCAAGGTTTCCTTGGGCATTTCATAACCGACTATTTCTTGAATCTGCACGGGATCGGGATGAGTAATCCCTTGTAATCGGCCTTCTTGCCACCTTAAAGCTTGATAACGGGCAAAAATTCCTGTACCACATTCGCGATAATAATCGGCTAGATCTTCGACTAATTCCGTCCAATCTAAACCGGAATGTAGAAAACTTTCTAATTTATTGTCCACTTCCCAAGCGGGGAAACTGAGAAATTTAATTCGTTCAAAAATTGTCGAATTGCTGAGGCTATAAATGCTAGAATTATAGAGAGATTGGAGGATAGATAAATCCTGTTTCACACCATTAATTAAAGATTCGGGTAACTCCCAAACACTTTTTTTCTGTACCTGTTGACTAAAGGGATTGTCATCTAATAAAATTTGTTCGACTAGAAAATCATTCCAACTAATATTTTTAGATGCTAAAGCTTGAAACCATTGACCATAGGCTTTTAGAAAATCGGCGATATTATCCGTAGATAATAGGGTAATAAATGCCTGGCCAATAGCATTATCAAAAACCCCTTGATACAAAACTAACAAGCTGACTTTTTGGTAAATTTCAGATATCATTTTTATTCTCCACTAATAACTAACATTTCATGGCTGATTTTTTGTAATTCCTAATCCGATTTAATAATTGCCGTCCTGTATCCAAGAAAATGTAAATCAGTTATTATTCTATCAAGATAGGGTAATCTCTGCAAGATTAAGGTTAAAAAAGGTAAAATGCCTACCGACTAATTCCCAAGATTTCTTGAGATGAGGTACAAGGTTTTCGTTTTGGGGAGACGGTTGATAATACCGTGTCAGGTTACACTTCCTCTTGATGAGAAACGTTATATTTGATAAAATTTAACCAATCTTGGATTTCCTGTCCTAACCAGAGACATTCATCCTCGCGGAGATTCTGACCGATAAGATAATAATTTTTAGACGTCCGCAGACGAATCTGATAGTTACCTTCTGTGCCATTGCTATGGAGAAAAATACCCCATAAATCTTGAGTTTTAAAAGCAAATTTTTTGTAGATAAAATTGAAGACTTTATATTTAATTAAAACTTCTTGGGGGGTAAGAATTAATTGCATCTCCCGCAAACAAATAAAACTAATCAGAGCTATAATAAAGGTAAGAATCGGGGAGATAAAGACAGTGACAGTAAGGACAATCGCCAAAGACCAGAGGGTAGGCGCATCAGAAGGTAGCTTAATTTTGGGGGGTAAATTAATCTCTAAATTATCCCTATGTTTAGCGATGCGGATGGAACTGTGGGGAGGTTTTGGTAATTTCTTAGGATCGATTAAACTTGATACTTGACGATAGGAGGGATGTTGGAGAAATTTCAGGGCTTCTCTGGCACTTTTAAACCGCTTTTCTACTGCCATATCGGTCATAGTTTCTAACCAATCGATTAAATCATCATCGATTGTCACCAGTTGGCGAAATTGAATTTTAGAGTCGCGGTGGGGCAATTCTATCGGCACAATTCCCGTCAATAAATGAATTAAAGTCATACCCAAGGCATATAAATCAGAACCCGGAACTGCTCGGCCCCAAAATTGTTCTAGGGGTGCATAACCACTCGTCCCCACCACGGTAAAAGTAACTCCTGTTACTGCACCCCTGGACTGGACTGCGCCAAAATCCACTAAATAAACGTTATTTTCCGAGTTAATAATTAAATTACTAGGTTTAATATCTCGATGTAATACTGGGGGCGATAATTCATGCAAATAAATGAGAATTTCGAGAACTTCTTGGGCAATATTCCGAATTACCGTAGCGGTGAAACGTTGCCCCCTTTCTAAGCGATCGCTTAGGGATTCTCCCGGTATATAATCTTGTACAAGTACAAACCAAGGAATCCCGTCACCTTGATTTTTATCGAGGGAAAAATAATCGCGATAGCGGGGAATACGGGGATGATAGAGAGAAGCTAAGACGGCTGCCTCTCGTTCAAATAATTTTAATTCTTCCCACTCCATCTGGGGACTAAAAGCGAGGAGTTTAATAATTACCGATTCTTGAGATAATATATCGGTAGCTAACCACGTTTGACGACCGATAGCGGTATTGCCTAGGCGTTGTTGCAGTTGGTAACGTTCAGCTAAAAGAGAATCAGAAGTAAAGGTCATAGTGGCTTTTCCCTTATTTAGGGTCTGCTGAAAAAGTTTTTCCTGGGGACAGGGTGTGGGGTGTGGGGTGTGGGGAAGTGGGGAAGTGGAGAAGTGGGGTGTGGGAAGTGGGGGAATTTCAACTAAAACCCTAACACCCTAAACCCCTAAACCCCTATCACCCTATCTCCTGACTCCTGACTCCTGACTCCTGACGACCGGCTACTGACGACTGGCTACTGACTCCTAACCCCACCAACAAACTTTTTGCCGCAAACCCTAATTAATATCAATTTGTCTTTTTGCCGTCCAACAAAGGGCGATTCCTTTTTCTTTATAGGAAGATTCTCCGACAAAGATAGGATATAATTCAGATTCACCACGATAGATAATTTCCTGACCATCAAATCCTAGAAAAATCGGTTGATTGGGTTGAATTGCCTGATAATCTCGTTGGAGAATCTGAGGATGTAACATGGCTTTAATTTCACCCTGTTCATTCCTAGGATAATCGATCGAGCCTAAACGTTGGTAAACTGTTAGGGATTCGCTGAAAGTATCGAGATGGTTAGCCAGATAATTTTCCTGTTCGATATAGTCTAGGATTTGATAGATGAGTGTTTCGGTTTGACGAAAAAGATAGGGACAGATGACACCGTGGTTAACTGGACCGATTTCTAGGGTAAAAGCTAGGGGACAAATTCCTTTAAGAAAATGATTTTCTTTCTCGCTGACGGGATGATAAATTAAGCGCACCTCAGGATTAATTGTAGTCAGATAGGTAAAGAGTTTTAATAGCCAAGGATGGGGGTTAGAATAAATAATCGCCAGCATCATGTTAGATGTGGTGCTGTGAATATCGATTAATAAATCAATGGATTTTTCTCGGATTTGCTGATATATATCTTTCGCTATTAGTTGCTCATGTTGCTGATAATTAGGATTGGCTAAATCTGCTCGGTTAAAACAACGATTTAAATCCGTATCGACATATCTAACCCGTTGCTTTAGGGCTAAGGGATTAGCGATGAGAGTGTGGGATTGAAAACTGCTGCGGGCCAGGAGATTAGCTGAGTTTTGCAGGTATTTAACCAAATAAGCGGGAGTTAGTTCATTGCCATGCACACCTGCAATTAAAGCCAGATTTTTAATAGTAGTTTTCTGCTCGATCATTTTTTGTAATTTTTGAAAAGTTGTAATTATTTATGGTTTGCGGCAAAAAGTTTGTTGGTGGGGTTAGGAGACAGTTATCAGTTATCAGTTATCAGTTCACTGAGAAAACTCCCCACACCCCACACCCTACACCCTACACCCTACACCCCACAACCCACCCCTATAACTGATTTAGAAAAACCAACCGTAGGAATGAAGACCTTTACCTAAAAGATTCACCCCTAAATAACATACCCAAACCACAACAAAACCACTCGCTGCTAGAATAGCCGGTTTTCTTCCCTGCCATCCCCGGGTAATGCGGGCATGGAGATAAGCGGCAAACACTAACCAAGTGATTAGCGCCCAAGTTTCTTTCGGATCCCAACTCCAATAGGAACCCCAAGCTTCATTCGCCCAAACTGCTCCGGCGATGATACCGATAGTGAGAAGGGGAAAACCAAGACCAATGACCCGATAACTGATATTATCGAGGGTTTCCGCTAAGCTAAGACGTTGGGGCGAAAGAGTCGCCATCGCTGTTAGGGTGGGAGTCAAAAGGGCGGTTGTGCCACCGTTAGCCGTTTCCATGAAAACTGGCGCGGAAAGAGTGGTAGATAACTTATTTTGGAGACGATAGGCCCCCGTACCCACGGAACTGCCTTTTAACTCGATATTTTGACCTCTCGTGACGATCAGAAAAGCGATCGCCATCAGGGAACCCACCATCAAAGCAGCATAACTTAACATCATGACGCTAACGTGCATCATCAACCAATTCGATTTTAAAGCCGGAACCAAGGGTGCCGAAGTTTGCATTTCTCCCGGTAAGGACAAAGTGGCAAAAGCGGTAATCCCCATGGCTACAGGAGTCGTCACCACCCCCACCAGGCGACTGCGGCTAGTGTACTCAGCAATTAAATGAACCGCAGTTACACCCCAAGCGAGAAAGAATAAAGATTCGTAAAGATTGCTAATGGGAAAATAACCCGCTTCTAACCAACGCGCTCCCAATAAAGCGGCGATACAGAGGTTAGCGATGGCCACTCCCGTGCTGCCCAAGCCCGGCAACAAAGGTATGCTAGGAAAGGCTGCCCCAGCCCAATAAACCAGCATAGTTAAAAACAGGACTAAAAAAGAAGTGTTATCGAGAAAGTTCTCTAAGCTAACTAAATTCATGGGATTTCTCTCGTTTGTCGCTCGCTCGCTACCAAGTATTCCATCCTCTATCCTATCCCATCGGTAAGGCGATCGAGACAGGGAATTGTTAGTATAAACTTTGCATTTTCACTCTCACCCACCCTAAAAATTATGGCTAATCAAGAAGATAATAAATTTTCCTGGTCCCGTTTGCCTCGGTTAGGCAAAATCCTGATCATTTGTTCTGGTGTTGCCGCTTTAGGCTATTTTCTTATCCCTCGTCCCTCAGAATTGTCCAATATTCCCCTCGAACCCTACAGCGAATTTATCAGTAAAGTGGAACGGGGCGACATCAGTAGGGTCAGAATTGGCAATCAAGTTATCTATTATCAATTAAAAAATCCTTTAGAATCCCTGCCTATTCCGGGTAATCCCCCCGTTAATCCCCCAGAATCAAGTAATCCCCTTCACGGTGATTCTAGTTCTCTGGCGGGCAACCCGAGCAGTAATCCAGCCCCCGGACGAGTCTTGGCAACGATTCCAGTCGATAACCCCCAATTACCCCAACTATTACAGCAAAAAGGCGTAATCTTCGAGGCGATTCCTGTGGCCGAAAACAGTTGGATCAGCACTCTCCTCGCTTGGGTGGTTCCTCCCTTAATTTTAGTCGCCGCCATGCAGTTTCTGTTCTATCGCAACGATGACACGCGTAAATCGCTGCTTTTTAACAAAAATCTCGCTAAAGTTTACGGAGAAGGCGAAAAATATCCGATTACCTTCAGTGATGTGGCCGGGGCTGAGGAAGCAAAAACCGAGTTAAAGGAAATCGTCGAATTTCTCAAGGATGCCGAGCGCTTTAATAAAATCGGGGCGCGTATTCCCAAAGGTGTTCTCTTGGTTGGACCGCCGGGGACAGGAAAAACCCTCTTAGCGAAAGCAGTCGCGGGAGAAGCGGGAGTGACTTTTTTTAGCATTTCGGCCTCGGAATTCGTGGAGTTATTTGTCGGCACCGGGGCGGCCCGGGTGCGGGATCTGTTTGCCCAAGCGAAGAAAAATGCCCCTAGCATCATTTTTATTGATGAATTGGACGCGATCGGTAAATCGAGAAGTTCGGGATCGGGAACTAGCGGCAGCAATGATGAGCGCGAGCAGACTTTAAACCAACTTTTGACAGAAATGGACGGTTTTAGCCCCAAAGAAGCCGTCGTCATCGTTTTAGCCGCCACCAATCGCCCAGAGACTCTTGATGCCGCTTTATTGCGTCCGGGGCGCTTTGATCGCCAAGTTTTGGTGGATCGTCCCGATTTAGCGGGAAGACTGGCAATTTTGGAAATATACGCCCAACGAGTCCAGATGGGTGAAGATGTTAACCTCAAAGCGATCGCCACCCAAACCCCCGGTTTTGCCGGTGCCGATTTAGCCAACCTCGTCAATGAGGCCGCTCTCTTGGCTGCCCGCAATAATCGGGAAAAAGTCAGTCAAATTGATTTTAAAGAGGCGATAGAAAGAGTTATCGCTGGTTTAGAAAAGAAAAGTCGGGTTTTATCGGAAAAAGAAAAGAAAATCGTCGCTTATCACGAGGTCGGTCATGCTTTAGTTGGCGCTGTCATGCCGGGGGGTGGTCGCGTCGAGAAAATTTCCATCGTTCCCCGGGGTTTATCCGCTTTGGGTTATACCCTGAAAATTCCCACGGAAGACCGTTTTTTGATGACAGAAACCGAATTTAAAGAACAAATTACTATGTTATTGGGCGGTCGGGCTGCTGAAGAATTAATACTTGGCAGTGTTACTAATGGCGCTTCCGACGATTTACAAAGGGCGACGGATATTGCGGAAAGAATGGTGACAATTTATGGTATGAGTAAATCCTTGGGTCCCCTAGCCTACGATAAAACGGGACAGGCTAATTTTTTAGGTAATAATCAGGGTAGTCCCCGGCGTTCGATCGGGGAAAATACGGCGAAAGCGATCGATGAAGAAGTTAAACAAATTATCGACGCTAGTTACCAAAAAGCCCTAGCAATTCTTAGTCACAACCGCAATTTATTAGAGTCCATTACTGCTAATCTTTTGACCACGGAAGTAATCGAAGGAGAAGAATTGCAAGAATTCTTAAATCAAGCGCAAATGGTCTGATCAATCCTCATAAACAGGGTCTGCTGAAAAAGTTTTTCGTGGGGACAGGGTGTGGGGTGTGGGGTGTGGGGTGTAGGTTTTTACAGATTCTCATCTGATCAATTACCTAATTTTCAGAGAAAAAGTACCTTAATTTTCCCACGATCACTCCCAGAACTGGTACTTTTTGATTGACAAAAAGTCTAAAAGTAAGTAGCTGGTTATAATTAAATTAAAAATGTATTTTAGGTTCGATCCCCCCTGCCCCCCTTGATAAGGGGGGTGCCGATAGGCGGGGGGATCCCCCCTTAATCCCCCCTTGATAAGGGGGGCATCTGACAACTTTTAACGCCTACCTACTTATTAGCCAAAAAGGTTTTTAGATTTATTCAGCAAGCCCTAAACAGTCGAGAAGAACTAACTTAAGGAGAAGACAGGATCAAAGCATTAGAAAATTGATATTTCCCTGCTTTGACGGTTAATTTGCCCTTTTTCCAACCCAAAGAAACGGGAGAGTTATCTCGACTTAAACTGTTATAAAGGGCGAAATTTTTTGACCAATCGTGCTTTTGACCGTTACGAATTAAAATCGGCAGTAGATTGATTTGATTATAGGTAAATTGTAAACTCTGTCCCTGACTGCCTTTAAATAAGAGGCGACCTTGGTTAATTTGAGTTAAATTTACTTGACTTTTTTGCTTAAATATGCTCTTGAAATTCTCATAACTGCCCTGGGTTGCCGCTTCCCCCACTTCCAGAGCAAAACCCGCATAATTGTTACCTGTGGGTAAAGCTTGGTAGGTATTATCATCCGGATAAGGGGAATTAGGAATCTCGATCATTTCAGGAGAAGAAAGATTAATTAATCTTAGGGCTAACCAAGTTTTTTCTAATTGAATAAACCAGATATCATCATCTTTTTCTACCTTGGCAGTTTTCGGTAATTGCCAGAAAAAAGCTTGATCTGCTGGTCGTAACCAGATTAAAAGATTGCGATATTGTCCGATTTCATCCCCGGGATTTTTGCCTGGTTTTACGCCATTTTTGCCAGTGTTAGCCACAAAAAAATCCACGCCTTTGTGTTGATTAAAGGCCATTAATTTAAACGGGGCCACATCGCCATCGGGGAAAGTTCCCGCCAGACTACCCATTTGATAACTAGCCCCAACAAATTGAGTTTCCCAATAACCCGGACTTTGATTATTGCCCGGTTTCCAGTTTTCATACAGGGGTTTACTGGCGAGAATTTCTACCGGTTTATTAAAGTTTTTTCGGGCTAATTCCATCACTGCTAAAGGAGGACGATAACGACTGGTAATTAGATACAGAGAGTCCAATTCCTGGCGATTATTGGCGACGGGAGTATCACCAAAATATAACCAAAAAGTGCGGCCTGCGTGTGATCGCATTACGCCATGGCCATCACCATAATCGCGTTTTACAGGGCCCCCCCAACCACCGCGATAATATTTAACACTAGCGGCCATGGATAACCAATCTAAGGCCATTTTTGCCCATTGTTTAACTTCCGTATCTTGAGCAAAATCGTAGAGATTGAGATAGGGAGCAAAGGTATGACCGTGATAAACTTCTGAATCCCATTCTCCCATACCGATGTTATACAAAGCCGAAACATAACGCTTAATTTTGCTTTTATAGAGTTGACGAGTTGCCTCATTTCCTGTTTCTTCGGCCATCAGATAAACCGATGTTTCGCGCATCGCCCGCAGGTTATCAGTATTGCGACTATCTACCCATAAACCCCGTCTTTCTATACTCCAATCATTACCCGTTCCTTTGCCCTTACCATGAATAGGATGGGGTCGTTGTAAAGGGTCAGTTTCTGTCCAAATTTTCGCCGCATTATACATTCTCTGACGATAAACTGGATCGAGATATTTTCCGAGAAGAAAATATTTTCTAATTTGTCCTTTTAGGGTAAAAGAAAAATAATAATCTATATAATTAGTGTGGGCTTGTTCTTGTGTTTGTGGGTCATCCTGCTGCAGGAAATCTAGGGCTTTTTGCTGGTTTCCTGCCAAGAAATCAAACATGGCCATAGGATAGGATTTTTTCTCGTTTTCTCCCCACAAATTGCCATAACTTTCTGCCCTAGCAAAATGGTTAATAACTTGCTTTGCCCTTTGTTGAAATTCTGCCTCTAATTCTGGTGTCCAATCGTTAAGATATTGGGGTTGAACTTCGGCAACAGGGAAGGAAGCGATCGAGTTTTGAGAAACCGAATAGAGGGAGTTAAAGCCAATAGTAAATAGGGCAATTATTCCCGCTAAAATTAGGTATTTAATTCTAGATCCAATCGTCATCTTCTGCAAATTCATCGATGTTTCCTTGATTTTCTGGGGACTGAGGTTGATTCTCTTTATCTAATTGTAAAGGTATTGGTTCGGGGGGGATAATTTCTGGTAATAATTCTTCGGGTTTTTGACCATCTACCTCCACCACAATTATTTCTGTGGCGGGAAACCAAAGTATCCGGCCTTGATCATCACAAACCGTCACTGATCGCGATTTATCTGGAGTCTCCGTTGCGAAGAAATCTCCTAACATTTTGGTGGGTAAAATGTTCTTACTTTCACCCCCACTAACTCCTAGGAATATATATTCGTTACCCGTGGTCAAATGTTGAACAATAATTGCCATAGTTAAAAAATTCAGTCAATGAAATGTACTGATGGATAGTTGACTCTTGAATGATAGCTTTACGCCCTAAGCTTTCCACTGATAACTGATAACTGATTACTGATTACTGCTTAACTTGACTGCCGTGACTGCGGGGATCGGTTTGACTAGCACCCACAAGGATATTAAAATCAGAAGTCTCTCCCGTAGTGGTGGCATAGGGTAGGGTGGAATTAGTTAAAAGTGCTTCTAAATTAGCAGTTAAAATTGATTTTGGTTGTTCTCCGATCGCTTGGGCAACTGGTTGTCCTTGATTATTTAAAAAGACAAAATGGGGAATACCATCCACACGATAACGGAGAATTTCTGGCAACCATTTATTATTATCGACGTTGAGCATGACAAAATTAATGGCATTACCGTATTGTTTTTTAATTTCGGCAATTTCAGGGGCCATCGCCTGACAACTGGTACACCAATTAGCATAAAATTCTGTCAGGGTGGGTTTACCATTGCCGAGGGCAAGATCGAAAGGTGTCGCTTTTTCCGCTTGCGCTTCCAAAGATACAGAACTAGCGGTGGTTTGAAACCCCAAGAAAATCGCTACACTAAGGATAACTGCCGTTACTGCCAGCAGCAGATTTCTGGTTTTGTTGGTGGGTGTGGTGGCTGTCATGGATAGTCTCTCAAAAATTATTCCTATCCTATCCTAATGAAAAAACGCGTTACTCTCACTTTTCCCAAAAAAGCCGTCCATATGCCCGTTACCTATCGACTGGCGAAGGATTTTAACGTCGCCGCTAATATTATCCGCGCCCAAGTTGCCCCCAATCAAGTGGGAACATTAGTATTAGAATTATCGGGAGATATCGATGAGTTAGAAGCGGCGATCGAATGGTTACAATTACAAAATATTGGCGTTTCCCAAGTTAGTCGTGAAATCGTCATTGATGAAGAAAAATGCGTCGATTGTGGCTTATGTACGGGGGTTTGTCCCACGGAAGCTTTAACCCTTGATCCCGAAAGTTTTCGTCTTAAGTTTTTGCGTTCCCGTTGTGTGGTTTGTGAACAATGTATCCCCACTTGTCCCGTGGTGGCAATTTCCACAAACTTGTAAAATAGAAGTTATTAAATTAATTTTTTTACCCATTTAAATAATAGCCATCTCTGGAGATTTTAAGCTTTGATTTGTTGCCAAGGCGGTTAATCGTCACAAATATCCTGCTCCCTTTCTGCCTAAAGACCCTTTCTCCGATACCATAGTTAAAAAGAGATCGTTGACTCTGGCCACACCTGTGGGGATTACATACCATTAATCATGGTTTTTTTTGCAAAAAATACAAAAAACTTGACATGACTTCTGCCGTTCCTCGCCTTTCCCATCCTGATAGTCCAATTGCTGATCTTCGCAGCCTCTATGACTTTATCCTCAACCCGCAACTGTTAGCCGCAGAAAAGGGAAATCGGTCGATCGTCAGTTTTTGTCAAAAAATTTCCCCCCTTGATCTCCTAGAAATTCTCTCTCGGATTGCTTCTAGCTATCCCACCCATTGTTATTGGGAAAATCCCGAACGAGAAACCGCTCTTCTCGGCTACGGCATCGCCTTTACTGCCAATTTCCACGGCAAACAACGTTTTTTAAAAGCTCAAAAATTTATTGAAAACTGTCAACAAAAAATTATTAAAATTGATAATTATAGCGAGATTACCCCTCGCATCTTTTGTAGTTTCACTTTTTTCGACTCGCAAACAGCTATCCCCTTTCCCTCAGCTACCCTAACCCTGCCTAAGTTTCAAATTATCAAAAAACAGTCGGAATATTTTTTCCTGACCAATCTCTTAATCACCGGCAAAAAAGAAATAGAAAACTCCCTCGAAGAAACTATTAATAACCTCAAAATTATCCAAAATAACTCCAGCAATTGCCGACAAAATCCTCACCAGGATCCCTGTAGTTATTATATTCATCCTACCTATAATTTTCAAGCGGCTGTTGCCGATGCCATCCAATCTATCCATGCTCAAAAATTTAGCAAAATTGTCCTCGCTCACGCTCTTGACGTGATTTCTCCTCGTCCTTTTCATCTGGTAAACTGTCTCGATAATTTGCGTCAGCGTCATCCCGATTGCTACACTTTTTCCCTCGGCAATGGACGGGGAGATCATTTTATCGGTGCTAGTCCCGAACGATTGTTAACTGTCCATCAGGGGCAATTAATCACCGATGCTTTAGCGGGATCCGCCCCCCGGGGAGAAAATGCGATCGAAGATGCTCTCTTTGCCAATAAACTCCTCGCTAGTGAAAAAGAACAACGGGAACATCGGGCTGTTAGTGACTTTATTAACCAAAAACTGCGACAAATTGGCTTAAATCCGCAAAATTCTCCCTCTAGATTGTTAAAACTCTCCAATATTCAACATCTCTGGACTCCTATCCATGCCAAACTAAAACCCTCCATCCATCCCCTCGAAATTGTTGCCCAACTACACCCCACTCCTGCTGTTGCTGGGGTTCCCACCGAGATCGCTTTAGCACAAATTCGTCATTATGAAACCTTCGATCGCTCTCTTTATGCCGCTCCTTTGGGTTGGATTGATTGTCAAAATAATAGTGAGTTTATTGTTGGTATTCGTTCGGCCTTAATTAAAGGCGATCAAGCGCGATTATACGCTGGTGCGGGTATTGTTGCCGGTTCCGATCCAGAAAAAGAACTAGCAGAAATTCAGCTTAAATTTCAAGCTCTCTTAAAAGCTTTAACCTAAACTATAGCTTTTTAGCGAACCAATAACTTAAATAAGCCTAATTTACCCTTAAAAGGCGGATATTTTAAAGCGGGATTGAACCAAAGAGGTGTTTTCATAATCGCTTTTTGGTGACTAAAATTTTCAAAAGAAAAACGACCATGATAGCTACCAATACCGCTATTTCCGCGACCACCAAAGGGTAAACTAGGATTAGTAAAATGAAAACTATTGTTGTTAATACAACCTCCCCCAAACTGAACTGATTCTAACCATTTCTTTTCGGTTTTTGCCTTGGTAGTAAACAGATAAAAAGCTAGAGGGTTAGGGTTTTTAGCAATAATTGCTAAAGCTTCCTCAAAAGTGCTAAAGGCAATGATCGGTAAAATTGGACCGAATATTTCCCCTTGCATAATAGGAGCATCAAGGGAAACATTAGTTAATAAAGTTGGTTGAATATATAAATTTTCTCGATCAGTTTTGCCGCCAAAAACAATCTCACCATCTTTGAGCAAGTCAATTAAGCGATCAAATTGTTTCTCATTAATTATCTTACCATAATCAGCACTTAATCTGGCATCTTCACCGAAAAAATTAACAATAGTATTAGCTAATTCTCTGATCAAATTCTCCTGCTGGGATTGGTGTACTAAAACATAATCAGCTGCGATACACATTTGACCACAATTAGAGAATTTTGTCACGGCAATGCGACGAGTTGCCACAGAAATATTAGCATCAGCTTCGATAACACAGGGATTTTTTCCCCCTAATTCTAGAGTAACAGGAATTAACTTTTCTGCCGCTAGTTGATAAATAATTTTTCCTACCCTGGTACTGCCAGTAAAAAATATATGATCAAAGGTGAAACTGTCTAACATATTCGGAATTACTTCCGCACCATCTCCGGGTACAATTAACACATATTCTTCAGGGAATATTTCTTCAATTATTTTAACTACTAATTTTTCCGTCGCTGAGGCAAATTCACTCGGTTTTAATACCGCACAGTTACCGGCAGCAATAGCACCAACTAAAGGCACTAATAACAATTGGAGGGGATAATTCCACGCAGCAATAATTAAAACCACTCCTAAAGGTTCCTGAATAATTTGACTGGAGGAGGGAAAATTTAAGAGATTAGTTTTAACAGGTTTGGGTTGCATCCATGAGCGCAAATTTTTTAAAGCGGTATTAATTTCCACCAAAAGGAAACCATTTTCAGTAATCCAACAATCTTCGGGACTTTTCTTTAAATCGCTATATAAAGCTTGATAGATTTCTGCTTCATATTTAATAATTGCCTGTTTTAACTTCTCTAACTGCTGACGACGGAATTGATAGGAACGAGTGGCACCACTAACAAAATACTGACGCAATTTGGCTAATTTTTCTGAGTTTGACAGCATCGAAATAATTCCTAAGTTAATAATCAAATTCTACGGCATCCATTGGGGACGAATTCCCGCTAGAGGTAATTCAATTAAATCAGATTTACTTGCTTTCACTCCATCTTGTAGGGGAGGAATTAACATCCACAAACGACCACTGATAATTGTTTCTCCTGAGTCAGTAGTCAAGGGATTAGTCGGATTGGTATCATAACTGGTGCGAAGTTGATCAAAAATAATCGCTAAACTATCGGGAGATAAACTAATGTGAATATCACGATAATCGGCTAATTCCAGTAGGGGAGTCACTTGACCAGTCTTCACATCTATTTTAGCAAAATAGGGTTTTTCTTTGTACTCTTGACTGTTAGTAACTAACTCAGTTAACAAACAATACAAATCACTACCAGTGGCATTAAATTGACAATCTATAATCGAACCTTGTAGATTGAGTAAGCGTTTTTGTAATCCTTGATTATTGACATAAAAAAGCGATCGAATATAACGCATTTTGGCATTATCAGTATTAAAATTCACCATTGCCGCAGCTGTACCATCAGCAGAAAAATTCAAAATTCGCCCAAATTTTGGTAAAAAATCTAGGGGTTTTGTTTCGGTTTTTAAAGGCAAAAGGGCGATTCCTTCCCCCTGGGTGACAGCTAAAGTTTTACTATCAGGTGCAATCAAAAATTCCCCGCCTTGGATGTTTAATTGTTGGGGTTTTTCCCCCGATTTAACTGCCCATAAATCGAAGTTAATCGGATTGCGGCGCTCAATTCTCTGCACGACAATAGTTTCCCCATCTTTAGCTAAATCAAAATGATTATTTTGATAATCTTTATTGTCTAGCACTAACTCAATTTTTGCTGGCGATTGACTGCTATCAACTTGATAAAGCTGCAGTTCACGAATTCCCTGTACTCCCTGATTTTTCGCCACGGCCGAAAAGAGGATTTTTTTACCATCAGAGTAGAATTCAAAAGCCATAACGGTCAAATTTGCGGGGGTTAAGAGGGTTTTTTTCTCCTCGGTCAAGTTATAAAAAATTAATCTTCCCTGTTCTTCTCCATTAGTGCCAATATAGGCAAAAGCACGATCCCGACTTTTAAATTCTCTTTCAAAAATTGCCAGGGTTTGTCCTAATCGATTACCGCTGCGAAATTGTTCTCGCGCACCTTCAATTTGCAGATGATATTTTTCTCCGTAGGGAATGGGAGAAGTGAGGGTATAAGCTAATCGTCTTCCGGCCCAACTAAACTTCCCCGGCAGCGCAGGATCGATAACTAGATTTTTTTCTACACTAGCATGATCCATGGAGCGATCAAAAGTGATAATAAATGCTTGATCTTCCACTCCAATTTCTCGATTTTCCCAGCTAAATTCCTTGACTCTTGGACCGGTTTGTAAAAGACATTGATTACCACAGCTATTACCAAACCAAATTAAGCCACCAATTACTAAGGTTAGCGATACAATTAATGTTATTGCTAATTTATCAATCGGTTGTAATTGTAAGGTCTTGATCATTATAGTAGATGGTTAGTAACAACAACTGCTCACTGCTCACTGATAAGTAGGGAGGCACAATTATTTGTAGGATGGGTTAGCGGTAGCGTAACATGATTGGGCGTTGGGTTTCATGCTTTAACCCAACCTACGTTCATCTTATATTTAATTCCACCCACCTACTTAACTGATAACTGATAACTGATAACTGATAACTGTTAATATCCGTAGGGATCCGCAGGAGTGGGTATAGGTTTCACGGATTTGGCCTTAATTACTAATTGTCTTCTGGTGGTTGATTTTCCTCCCTCTACGGGTAAAGATTCCGTGGCCATTTCTCCGGTGATTTCTAACCAAGTATCATTGGGATATTGACTGCGACTTCCTGATAGTTTCACTGGTAAACCAACGGGATAAGCATCCACGGCACAACAGGTAAGAATAAAGCGACTAATTAATAAATAATTATCGGGTAGTTGTGGTAATTGTACCACAAAACCTGTGACTTTTACCGGTTGTCCTGTGTAGGCATCAGGTTCGGGGTAAGCATTCAAAGTTCTTACCCATTCAATTAAACTTTTTTCCTCTGGTTTAACGGTAGTGCCAAAGGATTGAGTTTGCACGCGAGTTAGGGGTAAAGATTCACTAATTCCCCTCTGTAATGCGATTTGACTACTGAGGGGCTGCGGGGCGATAAATAGGCCTAAAATGGCAGTTATTACTAATAAACCTGAGCCAAAATGTTGGGGAAGAATGGTAATATGCGATCGATTATCGTTACTATCTAAATTAATCTTTTTTCGCCACTGTTTTAATAATGTCCAAAGCTTGACTATTCCAAGGGCAGATAAAGCAATGCTGGTGATAAGAACCAGGATAAAATAATTAGGATGGATCAGTAAATTTAACTGTCCAGTTATCCAGTATTTAAATAGTAACGAACCCCAACCGATTAGGGCAATAACATCGATAAATTGGGGAGCGATTATTTGTAGACGTGATGAATTCATGGGAAAAAATGTCAAGGAACTGACCTAAAATAAATAACTGTGAGCCAAGGTGAGTAAAAAAGTCATTTGCGATGCTAAAGCAAAGAGATAAATTAACATTCTCGGTTTAAAAATAGACAACATTAAACCAATCCCTTTCAGGTCAATCATTGGACCGAACACTAAAAAAGCCAGCAGGGAACTACTGGTAAAACTAGAGGCAAAGGAGAGGGCAAAAAAAGAATCAACCGTGGAACAAATCGAAACAATGACCGCTAACAGCATCATGGCCAAGATCGAAGTAATCGGATCCTGACCCAAATTAAGGATAAATTCCCGGGGAACAAACACCTGTAAACCTGCCGCTATAGCACTTCCTAAGATTAACACTCCTCCTAATTCGCGTAATTCCATCACCACGTTTTCCAGAAAAGTTAACCAGCGCCTTTTCATCGGGATAGCTTGCACCGCCGGTAGGACAGCAGTAGCGGCAAAACTTTCGTCTAAGCGCAAAGTTTTGCCAGAATTACCGATCAGAAAAGACCCGGATTGTAGTAGTAGTGGGATAGATTCTTTTTCTGGTGTTTGCTGTTGCCAATTGAGACTTTTTGCCAAAGAGGTTTGGAGGAGTGGTCGCGGATCTTTTTGGATACTAAAGATAATCCCGATAACCGTAGCGATGAACAAAGAAAAGATAACTCGATAGAAAACAATTTCCGGTTGATCGCGAAAAGCTACCCAAGTGGACCAGATAACAATCGGGTTAATTGTCGGCGCTGCTAAGAGAAAACTAACCGCTACTGCATTCGGCATTCCTTGCACAAGTAAACGTCGCGCCACTGGCACATTGCCACACTCGCAGACGGGGAACAAAAACCCAATACATCCCCCCACAAATGCTCCTAAAACAGCATTTCGAGGCATCAGAGCAACTAGGCGACGTTCATCGACAAATATTAAAAGAATACTAGAGAGAATCACCCCTAGCAGTAAGAAAGGCATCGCTTCCACCAACAGGCTCAGGAATAGGGTAAAGGCATTTTGTAGTTGACTCATCTATCCTCGCCTTGGCAATTAGAGGTTTAAGGGTAAAGACTGAGGGACCCTAGACAAAGGTTCATCTATCAGTTATCAGTGACCAGTTATCAGTGACCAGTTATCAGTGACCAGTTATCCGTTACAGCCTTTCTCGTCAAGATGAAGTATAACCCAATTTGGTATTGACGACTTACTCCCCAAAAGGAAAGCTTCGTACCTCACCATTAAGATAACTGTTAGAGCAGATTTGAGTTTTCAGTCCACTGATTACTGTTTACTGATCACTGATCACTGAACTAGAGGACTCGATTAAGCTTGCCGCTTTGATAACCTTCTAGATCGAGGGTGACATAGATAAAGCCTAATTTTTGCAGATCAGCGACTAATTCGCTTAAATTTGTCCGATTAATAAAGTCGGGAATTTCCGCTGCCGGTAATTCAATCCGTGCCGTATCGCCGCTCGATCGCACCCGTAATTGACGATAACCTAATTTTCGCAGATAAATCTCCGCCCGTCCGACTCTTTGCAATTTCTCCAGGCTAATTTCCTCCCCGTAGGGAAAACGGGAACTTAAACAGGGTTGCGCCGGTTTATCCCACCAAGGTAAATTTAAGTAACGGGATAGTTGACGAACTTCGCTTTTTGTGATAGCAATTTCCGCCAAAGGTGAACGAGCGCCGCGTTCCCTAGCTGCTTGAATCCCGGGACGATAATCCCTTAAATCATCAGCATTAACGCCATCAATGACGTAGGAATAACCACGAGCGAGAGCAAGGGGTTTAAGGGTGTCGTGTAGCTCACTTTTGCAGAAATAACAGCGATTAACGGGATTACTGGTGTAATTGGGGTTATTCATTTCCTCGGTTTCCACCAATTCATGCCGAATACCGATATAATCGGCCTGAGCGATCGCTTCTTCCAATTCTTCCGGCAGTAGGGAAGGGGAAACCGCCGTAATTGCCAATGCTTGACTCCCTAGCAAATCATAGGCCACTTTTGCCACTAGGGTACTATCTACGCCCCCAGAATAGGCAATCAGAGCTTTTTCGCTGGTTTTTAAAAGGTTTTGTAATTGTCCGAGTTTATCGAGTAATTGACTGTCCATGGCGGCGATTTTGGCAACTGGTTTAGGGAGACCGTTTTTTATTATATGCCGTGCCGTAATTAATCAGGGCTACCGCTCGATTTATACTGCCATAATTTTGTCAATAATTGGGCTGTCTTTGGCAATTTTTACTAGAAAATAATCTCGCTATTCTAAGGATAGGCGTTTAAAATGCGTCTTAGCTTATTGCTGATCCCAATTATTTTAGTAAGTATTTAGTCATAAACTTCACTTCTATGACCTACTCTAATAATTATCCTACTCTCTCGATCAAATTCATAAATAACCCGATAATCTCCTACTCTTAATTTGTAAAACCCTGACCATTCTCTCGTAAGAGGTAGGGGAGTTATCTGTTCAAAGTTGATAGCTAACCATTCAATTTTATTAAGAATCCTCAGTCTGATAAGTAGGTAGGTATTAAAAACTTTCAGATCCCCCCGCCTATCGGCACCCCCCTTATCAAGCTATCCCTTATAGGGATCTTTCTTAACAATTTTTGCAGTAAGCACTCCAACCCTTATCCTGACTTGATTTCAGTTTTTTCTTTGTCAGTAAGGGTGTCAACAAGGAATATTACA
>NZ_JADBUN010000129.1:0-3596 GCF_020245625.1 Microcystis sp. M049S2
CTCCCCACACTCTACGCCCCACACCCCACACCCCACACCCCACACCCCACACCCCACACCCTACTCCCCACACCCCACACCCCACACCCCACACCCCACACCCTGCTCCCTCTCCCGTTCCCCGATAAATGCCAAAAATCCAGCTTAAAACCCCAAAATCAGAGCATCTTGCCGCCATGGTGTCCCTCGATCGCAGCAGTCTCGGCGGTATTTGGACCCTATCTGGTTATGAACGGGAATTAAACAGCCCCAACAGTGAATTATTAATTCTTACCCTGGACGGGGAGGACGAAACCCTAATCGGATTAGCTTGTTCTTGGGCAATTCTCGAAGAAGCGCATATTACCCTCCTGGCAATTTATCCCGACTATCAAAGACAAGGATTAGGAAAACTGCTTCTCTACAAACTGCTTGAAAAGGCTGTACAAAGACAACTGGAAAGGGCTACGCTAGAGGTAAGGGTATCGAACCAGTCAGCGATCGCACTCTACGAGCATTTTGGCTTCCGCGTCGCTGGAGAGCGGAAAAATTATTATTCGCAAACTGGCGAATCAGCCCTAATTTTCTGGCGCAACGATCTACAAACGGCCGCTTTTCAGGAACAATTAAACAAGTGGCGACAAGAAATCCTCTCCAGACTGGCGCAGGGAGAGTGGCAATTAGAGGAAGAAACCAGAGCCAAAATAGATATCATGGGGATGTAATGATTACCTACAAGCTTAAATCAGGTCGAGGTTAGGGAAAAATGAGGATTTTAGTCTTGGCGTGGGAATTTCCACCGCGATTAGTGGGCGGTATCGCCCGTCATGTCGCCGAACTCTATCCCGAAATCGTCAAACTCGGTCATGAAGTCCATTTAATCACGATCGAATTCGGTCAGGCCCCCAGTTATGAACTGGTGGAAGGTATTCACATCCACCGCGTCCCCGTACCCCCCGGCAATGACTTTTTCCATTGGGTGGTCAACATGAATAACAGCATGGGACAACAAGGCGGCAAAATAATCGCCGAATACGGAAAATTTGACCTTGTTCACGCCCACGATTGGTTAGTAGGGGATGCAGCCATCGCCCTGAAACATCTCTTTAAAATACCCCTGATTGCCACGATTCACGCCACGGAATACGGACGTTATAACGGACTGCACACCGACACCCAACGCTATATCGCCGGCAAAGAGGGAACCCTCGTCTATAATGCTTGGCGCGTCATCGTCTGTACCGGCTATATGCGTCATGAAGTCCATCGGGCTTTGGGCGCACCCTGGGATAAAATCGATGTGGTTTATAACGGTATTCGGGCCGAGAAAAAGCAAAGAGACCCTAACTTTGATTACCGAGCTTTTCGTCGTCAATATGCCGAAGATCACGAAAAAATCGTCTATTATGTCGGGCGCATGACCTTTGAAAAGGGGGTTTCGGTGTTACTCAACGCTGCCCCAAAAGTCCTCGCTCAGACTGGGGCTAAAACTAAATTTGTTATTATCGGTGGCGGCAATACCGACAAACTCAAACAACAGTCCTGGCATCTTGGTATCTGGCATCATTGTTATTTTACGGGCTTTATGTCCGATGAAAACCTCGATCGCTTCCAAACCGTGGCCGATTGTGCCGTTTTTCCCAGTCTTTACGAACCTTTTGGCATTGTCGCCCTGGAAAGTTTCGCCGCTAGGGTTCCCGTGGTGGTTTCCGATACCTGCGGTTTTCCCGAAGTTGTCCGTCATGGTCAAACGGGAATTGTCACCCGGGTCAATAATCCCGATTCCCTCGCTTGGGGCATTTTGGAGGTTTTAAATCATCCCGAATACGCCCACGAATTAGCTAATAACGCCTATGAAGACCTAGAAAAACGCTTTCATTGGGCGAATTTAGCCCGTCAAACCGAGACAGTATATGGTTTGGTTGTCCAAGAACGACAACTGGTGGAATGGCGTTAATCGGGGAGCGGTTTTTTAGCCGTCAGCCGTCAGTATTAGGGGTCAGTTTATGTCTTAAAATAACAAAGGCACAACTTAACTTCTCCAAATATGACTATGAAAGCAGCTGAAATTATGACCACGGAGGTGGCCAAGATTAAAGGTTCTGAAACCGTTGCCAAAGCAGTACAATTGATGAGAGAAAAGAACATTAGAACTCTCATTGTTGATCGCCGTCACGATGAAGATGCTTACGGAATTATTACTGAAACCGATATTGTCTATAAAGTCGTCGCTTTCGGTCAAGATCCGCAAAAAGTGCGCGTCTATGAAGTGATGAGCAAACCCTGCATCGTGATTAATCCCGACCTCGGGGTTGAATATGTGGCCCGCTTATTTGCTAATACTGGTATTCGTTTCGCACCGGTAATTAAAGGCGGTTTGCTCGGTGTTATCTCTGTTAGTGACATTCTCCATAAAGGTAACGCCGTCGAAAAGCCCCGCAGTCTTGATTTAGAAGCGGAGATTATCAAAGCTAGAGATATTGCCCGGGCAGTGTGTGCTGAAAAAGGAGGAAATTCTCCCGATTGTGCCGCAGCTTGGGATATTGTTGAGGAATTACAGGCAGAATTGGCACACCAACGCGCTAAAAAACCGGAAAAAACCTATTTTGAGGAATACTGTCAAGAAAATCCCGATGCTTTTGAAGCGCGTATTTATGACACCTAATCCCCATGGGTTTTCGGTATTCTCCCGTACCTCAAACTTTTAATCCGGCAAAAGTAGTGTATAAAGGTTTTATTTGTTAATAATCGAGGAAAAACTATGGCTGATCTATTTGTCATCGCCTATGAGGACGAATTTAAAGCAGAAGAAGTTCGTTTAACTTTGGCTAAACTGCAACGGGAACATCTCATCGAGCTAGAAGATGCCGCCGTAGTGGTTAAAAACAAAGATGGTGAGATTAAACTCAAGCAAGCGGTCAATTTAACGGCAGCGGGAGCCGCTAGTGGCAGTTTCTGGGGGTTATTAATCGGAATGCTCTTTTTATCCCCTTTATTAGGGGCCGTCCTCGGTGCTGCTGGTGGCGCTTTGGGAGGTGCTTTAAGTGATATCGGTGTGGATGACAATTTTATGCGGGAATTGGGAGAAACCATGCAGCCCAGTACCTCTGCTCTCTTTGTTCTCGTCCAAAAAGTTACCCCCGATAAAGTCCTCGATGAAGTGGCCCCCTACGGAGGTAAAGTGTTACGCACTTCTTTGACCAAAACCGACGAAGCTGAATTACAGAAAGTTCTCGACCAAAGAGGTGTTAAACCCGAAATCGTTTAGGATCTGGGTCCATAAAAGCTAGAAAAAGGGAATATATTTCCCTTTTTGCTTTTTTAGAGAATTTCCTAATCTCATGAGGTACGATAATTATTAATATTAGTTATCAGTCATTTGAAGTAGCCAGACAAAATTCAAGTTAATGCTAAGAGAAGGGAACAAGGAACAGCGACGATTAATTAACAGCCTTTCTCATAAAACTGTTATATAGGGCTTGCTGAATAATGGTAAAACCCTTGTGGGTTAAGACTTTTAGAGTTTTTGTAAATCAAAAAGTACCAGATATGGGAGTGATCGGGGGGAAAATTCAGGGACTTTTTCCCTGAAAATTAGGTAATTGACCCCTTCAAAA
>NZ_JADBUN010000013.1:0-56342 GCF_020245625.1 Microcystis sp. M049S2
TAGACCTCTTGCAAAAGTCTTAAGTCGATCCTTGTACAGCAACATTTTTGAAGATTATCAACTACTAATAAATAATTAACTCAAAGTCCCTCCCATTATTGTTTCTATCGTTTGTTTTCGGATTTATGCAAGAGGTCTATTACCATTTTTCTTTATTTGTGGCAGGTATCTTACTTCCCTATCCCTTTCTGGCAGAGTAGTTGCGGGTAAAGGCAATTAACCATCTTTGCCATTACTTTTGAAAAATGGTATTGTATTCCCCAAAAAAAATCCCCTAACTAAATCTCAGTTAGGGGGAAGTAATTAGGTTGGCTTTGGTAACGTTAGAAAACCCGATCTAGAACAACCATTCTAGAACCGCCTCATCTTTAGTGTTGGTATTGCGAGAGGGGGTTTCCCTGGTGAATTTCATGTGGATAGAACGATTTTGTTCACCATCGGCGGCTACGGCCATAATCGGATAATCGATTAAACCATCTTGAAAGGACATCTGATAGCGGAAAGTGCCATCGGGATTGAGTTTAATCGGACGACCACCGATAGTTACGGTGGCATCCGGTTCGGTGGCACCATAGACGATTAATTCTGCATCGGCAACTAACCAGAATTTGCGCGGACGTTGTAGGGTTTCCGAAGCACCCATACCGATACCAGAAGCAGTCATCCCGATACCGGAAGCGGTTAGTCCCGATACCGTGGGAACTGCCCACATACCAACCCCGGAGGGGAATACATAAGAACTGATCACTTCCGACATCGGTACGGAACCAGCGACGTGCTGCATGGAACCAAACAAGGAACCGGCCACCCGTAGGGCTTCCATATCGCCGACACTCTCGAAAATTTGGTCGTAGATGGGGCTAGTTCCCGTGCTTCCGGCGCTGCTGCCGTAGCGTTTGCTGGGGGGAACGAGTTCGTAAACAGTTTTACCCACCAGTTCTTCTTCCCAGTTAACGGTGACAAAAATATCTTCAATCCAGTCGGAAGGATAGACGGGAGGAATCCGCACTAAAGGAGAACGGGCCAAAACTAACCAACGACCATCGGCACAACGATAACCGATATCGATAACATAATCTCGATCGCTGACTGGAATCGGTAAATACCATTCCCGGGCTAATTCATCACAGAGATATTCTTGGACACTGTGGGCGCCTTGGCTATTGAGATCGATATCGGTGACATCATAAAGACGCAGGGCTAATTGTTGTCCCCCTTGACGACGCAAATCTTCTTTCGATTCGTTGGGGATATCCCAGTAAGCATAGGCCCACTGGGGATCGCGAGGTAACAGGGTAATGCGATTTTCCCCGTAGCCCCCGGGCAGATCTCCTAAACCATCATCCACCGAACCTAGGATATCTTCGATCGGGTTAGCTTGACCTAATTCAAATTTTGCTGCTTCCACTGGTTTTTCCTCTTTAATAATAGATTTAAAATTGCCGCTTACTCCCATAGCTTGGGTAATTGCCTCGATTAACTGCGTTTTCCGCATCCGACTGTAACGAGAGATGCTGTATTGACTGGCAACTCGTCGCAGTTGCCGCAAGGTCATCTCATCTAAGGGGGGGTATTCTGGAACCATGAGTTGACGCTCTCCGATTAGTTACGACGGCAAATGTTTTTGAGCATTTGCAAAAGCAGTGATCTGGGTAATCCTTCCAACTACTCATCGATTGCTTTGTGAACGAGAGATCCACTCGATGGGGATCAAGGGAATCGCTTGTTATAAATACCTATTAAACAGTAAGATTCCGATTTTGACCAAGTACATTGTCATGATTTCTTGATAAAAACGCCAAACCCTTGATCCCAAAGAGATTTTCATGTCAGGAAGTTTTGATACGCTGTGCTGCCTTGAAACTGCATAAGGAAATTTTAGTACAAATGCTCGCCGATCTCCACTGATTACTGATTACCGATTACTGATTTGTACTCCGATCCCGATCGCCTGTAATCTGATATTGAGACTTTTAGTTAAGGAGACTGAACCGCTTGGCTACCCGTGTGATTATTGTTCGTCATGGACAAAGCAGTTATAACGCACAGCAGAAAATACAAGGTCGCAGTGATGGCTCGGTTTTGACGGAAAAAGGGCATCTGGACGCGGAAAAAGTGGGAAATGCCCTCAGTCAAATCGATATCGCCGCTTTTTACTGTAGTCCTCTCCAAAGAGCCAAATCTACTGCTGAGGTGATTCAGTCTCGTTTAAATAACTCTCCCGTCATTCAACCCACTTCGCAGTTACTAGAAATCGATTTGCCTATCTGGGAAAATATGGTCAAAGAGGAGGTAAAAGCTCAATACCCGCAAGAATATCGGGATTGGCACCAAAAACCTCACGAATTTAAGATGATACTGCCCGATGGTCAAGAACATTATCCCGTTCTCTCTCTCTATCAACAAGCGCAGGATTTTTGGCGAGAAATTATTCCCCAACACGAGGGCCAAACTATCCTCATTGTTGCCCATAACGGCATTAATCGCTGTTTAATCCTCAGTGCCATCGGTATTCCGGTTTCCTTATACCATTCCCTGCAACAATCTAACTGTTGCGTTAATGTTCTCAATTTTACGGGTGATTTTGGTGATCCTGTTCAGGTGGAATCCCTCAATCAAACGGCACACCTAGGGATAGCTTTACCCCCACCACGTCCTCCTTTCCAAGGATCGAGGCTGCTGCTGGTGCGTCACGGAGAAACCCAATGGAATCGGGATAAACGTTTTCAAGGTGTGCGCGATATTCCTCTCAATGATAATGGCAAAGCTCAAGCTGAGAAAGCCGCCGAATTTCTGCGAGAAACGGCGATAAATCACGCTGTCACCAGTCCTTTGTCCCGTCCCAAGGAAACTGCCCAAATTATCCTGCAATATCACCCCGATGTCACCTTAGATACCCAAGGGGATCTGACAGAAATCTGTCACGGACTTTGGGAAGGTAAATTAGAGGAGGAAATTGAAGCGAGTTTCCCCGGGATGTTAGAAGACTGGAAAAATGCCCCGGAAACCGTGCAAATGCCGGAAGGGGAGAATTTACAGGAAGTTTGGGATCGAGCGATCGCTTGTTGGCGGCAAATCGTTAAAACCTATAGTAATAGTGATAGTCCTAAGACAATTATGGTAGTAGCTCACGATGCCATTAATAAGGTGATTCTTTGTTATTTATTGGGTTTAAAACCCGCTAATTTCTGGAATATTAAACAGGGAAATGGCGCGGTTAGTGTTATCGATTATCCCAAAGGGGTTGACTCTCAACCGGTCCTGCAAGCAATTAATATTACCTCTCATCTAGGATCGGGAATACTCGATCGCACGGCAGCTGGCGCTTTATAACAGTTATCAGTTATCAGTTATCAGTTATCAGTTATCAGTGGGTAAGTTAACAGTTATCAGATTTGAGTTTTAAGTGAGCAGTATGTGGTAAGTGTGCAGTATTAAATAGCAGTTTCTTGCCATCTTTTCACTGATTACTGATTATCAGCCAGTCAGCTGCCCTTGGCTTTCTTAATTAAGAACAGACTACCCCCAAGTATGGCGAAAGCAGTAACCATATTGGGTTCAGGAACTTTGGTAGCAAAAGAAGCATTGTCAATACTAAAACTATCGACAGCTGTTGTATTATTGGCAAAGATAACAGAACTAAATTCTGCTGTCCCGATAATACCGAGAAACCCATTCTCTCCACCAATTGTAGGATTGATAGAAATAGTTTGGTCTCCTGTGCCATCGAAATTGCCAGTAAGAGTTAACTCATCAATGCGGGAAAACTCAGCACCAAAAGCCAACACGGTAGCAGGAAACTGCCAGGTTATGGTATCAGAAGCACCCGGAAGTGTACCGGAAGCATTATCGTAAACACCAGAATTGACACTGTTGTTATTAAACGGAGGATTAGGCAGTGTGGGAGGAGCGGAATTAGTGGAAACAATCCCTGAATCTAGGGTAATTGACTGTGCCGAAGAAATAGTATTGCTAAAGGTATCGGTGGTAATCTTGTACGAGGGGTTAGCGGTAATCGCCGCTTCCCAGGCAGTCCGATTTGTATAAATGGTATAAGCACTCACAGAAGACACGCCAACCAGCAGTAGGGTTGCTGTCCCTGTGGCGAAAGCTAAAGAATTAAGGGCATTGAGCTTCACTAGGTTATTTCCTCTCATTAAAGGTGAATAAAAACCAGAGTATCAGAGCAGGTACGAAAAATCCTCTCATCTTTGTAAGGAATAATTACAACCCACCTTCCACACTTCTTAACATTCAATTGATAATTTTTACTAATACATTGCTTACAACCCTTTGCCAGTAAAGATTGTAGCTACAAGGATCGATTTTCATCAAGGTGAAGAATTGTAATTTGTTTTCTCAGAAAAAATCAATTATTGAAAATGTTCTCAATAGTAGTTTCTACAATGAAGCTTTTTCGTCAAAACATCTTGGGGAATGTAAAAATATATAAAGGCATATGAAGATGTGCGGAATGTCGGATTTAATTCCACCCACCCACTTAACTAGAAGCTAATAATTGATTCTCAATCTGTCTAACTACCGTTAGTGCTGAATAGCTGACTCCGGCAGTGCCTTCTCCCGGATGGGTGGAATCTCCCACTAACCAAAGATGGGGGATCGGAGTGCGCGTCGCTACTCCAAAAGGGCCAAAAGTGGACAATCTTTGACCAATACCGCCGACAATGCCCTGATTTCGCCCCGTAAACCGCTCAAAAGTGCGAGGTGTAGCTGATTCGATGTGAACGATGTGATCAGGACTAAGATGGAAATAATTACCGAGACGCTCGATCGCCTCTTGGGTGTATGCTGCTTTTAATTGCTGATAATTATCTTCTCCTTTTTGCCACCAAAGACTGGTATCAGTGAAGGAAGAAGCAATAATCGTCGCTTTTCCCACTGGAGCGCGGCCATCCCCTTCTTTACTCACGGAAACAAACAAAGAGTTATTTTCGCCGATTATGCCATCGTAATCGTAGAGAAATTGCAAATGGGGGGGACAATCGGGGGGAATAGCAGCGCGATCGACTCCTAAGTAAACCACAAAAGCAGCGGATGCGGGGGGAAGTTTTTCGATTCTCCGGTGATAAAGACTGGGAATGGCTTCGCGATCGATTAATTGTGGTAAATTTTGGATCGGGATATTAGCCACAATCTCATCGGCCATTTCTGAATGTATTTGGTCATTTTTTTGATTTCTGACGATAATTCCAGTGGCTTTCCCCTTTTCTGTCAGTATTTTTTCCACTGTGTGGCGCATTTGCAATTTACCGCCGTATTTTTCCAAAGCTGCTACTAGGCGATCGCTTAATACTTGCATACTACCCTGAAGGTGGGATAAACCTTGGGGAGACTGAGAAACTGCTAAAGCGGTGGCGGCATAAAGTAAAGCGGTTTCATCGGCAGTAACTTGGGAATAAAGCTTTAACTGGAGATCAAGAAAGGTTTTTAGGCGTTTATCCCTCTCTAAGCCGTATAATCGCAGAGCATCGCCCACAGTCATCAAAGTAAAGGGGAAGGTAATGGCAGTATCTACACGCAAAGCGGCGATTAATTGCCCTAAATCCCACCAGTTGCGCGGGGGTAAAACTGGATCGCGACTTTGAAAACGCCAACTTGCTTGAAAGAGTTTTTGTAATAATTGCCAAAAAGGTTCGCTGCCCGGAAATTGTTTTTGTCTTTCCTCTTGCCACTTTTGCGGATCGCGCCAGACATTAATCGGAGTGGTTTCCCCCGGCAGAAAAACGGCACAGGCAGGATCGCAGGGGACAGAATCGGGTAAATCTATCCCTAATTCGGCAAAAATGCGCTGATGAATGCCCCCTACTTCTAATCCTGCCACTTGAGTTGCCCCCACGTCAAAAGTAAAACCCCGACGGGAAAAAGTCGAGGCACAACCCCCAGGTACAAGCGCCTGATCATATACTGTGACTTGATAACCTCGACGCGCCAATAATGCCGCCGCCGTTAGTCCGCCAATCCCTGCACCAATAACGGTAATTTGCGTCATTTTCTTAATAATTAGGGTTTGCTGAAAAAGTTTGTTGGTGGGGTTAGGAGTCAGGAGACAGGAGACAGGAGACAGGAGACAGCTTTTTTCTCCCCACTTCCCCACACCCCACACCCTACACCCCACACCCTACACCCTACACCCCACACCCCACACCCCACACCCTACACCCATCTGCCAGGGACTCTTAACAGTTTACTTGCGCCCCTAGGGTGTCTAAAGCCAAAATTTTGGCACTAGAGTTAATCCCCACTTCCTCCCAAGCATTGGTCATCTCTGTGGCTGTTTTTTGGGCATTGTCGGGGTTAGTTAAAGCCAATAGGCTCGGACCTGCGCCACTAATTACCATCCCGTAAGCACCCGCGTTAATGGCGGCTTTTTTCACCTTTTCGTAACCCGGGATCAAAGATTGGCGATAGGGTTGATGCAGTTTATCCTCTAGGGCAATTCTCAGCCAATCGCCGTTACCCGTCTCCAATCCCCGCAATAATAAACCCAAGCGGGAAATATTGAAAATGGCCTCCTGACGGCTAATTTTTTCAGGTAAAACCGCCCTAGCTTTTTCCGTAGCCAGTTCAAAATCGGGAATCGCCAAGACGGGAATGAGATTTTTTTGCCAAAATACTTGACAAATAGCCCAATTTGTGCTATCCCCTGCCGATAGCTGACAGTTGCCCCGCAAAGCTGGCACCACATTATCCGGATGACCCTCCAAGGCGATCGCTAATGCTTCGATTTCCCCCATAGATAAAGGATTTCCCGCGCATTGATTGGCAGCCACTAACCCACCGACAATAGCAGTGGCAGAACTACCTAAACCTCTAGCCAGAGGAACCCCTAAACCGATCTCGATGGCGATAGGGGGCGGATTCTGTCCTATTTTTTGATAAACTTGCAAAAAAGAAGTGTAGATTAAATTATCAGCACCTTGGCTAACTTTAGCTGATTCATTTCCCTTGACACTAATGCTGACAGGGTTAGCTGTTGTTGCCGGCAGCAGGGTAAAAGTAAACTGATTATATAGGGTTAAGGCCGCTCCGAGACAATCGAAGCCGGGCCCAATATTAGCAGTGGTAGCGGGAACTGTTACCGTAAAAGTTGACATGGTTAAGCTTTTGCCTGAAGATAGCGGCGATTTACCTCCTCCCAGTTAACCACATTCCACCACTGTTTTAAATATTCAGCCCGTTGATTACGATATTTTAAGTAATAGGCGTGTTCCCAGACATCATTGCCCATAATTGGCTGTAATCCCATCATTAGGGGGCTATCTTGGTTAGCGGTGCTGATAATTTCTAGTTGTCCTGACTTATTTAAAACCAACCATGTCCAACCACTACCAAAAAGTTTAGTACCTGCTTGGTTGAAAGCATTTTTAAATTCCTCGAAACTGCCAAATTTAGCGATTATTGCCGCTCCTATTTCTCCTGTTGGTTCGCCACCGCCATCGGGGGACATAATCTGCCAAAACATCGTATGATTAAGATCGCCGCCGCCATTATTGCGGATAGTGATGCGAAGATCGGCGGGTAAAGAGTCAAGATTTTTAATTAATTCTACTACTGTTTTTTTCTGCAATTCTGGATATTTTGCCACTGCCGCGTTGAGATTATTAACGTAGGCTGCATGGTGTTTATCGTGATGAAATTGCATCGTTTCCTTATCGATATAAGGTTCTAGGGCATCATAGCTATAGGGTAGGGCAATAAGACCATAGGGACCAGTAGCAGCAAAAGCGGCACGGTTAAAACCGGCAAGAGTGGCTGTGCCAAGGGTAGCACCTAAAAGATAGATAAATTGACGGCGATCAAGAGACATATTCTCAGAGCAGATGTTCCGATTATTAATTATCCTATCGATCGGTGCCTTGGCAGAGAAAAGTTTTAATTTTTACCTGTCCGCTATAAGATGTCAAATTTTTTGAGTAATTGCTGGGGAATTTTAAAAAAATTGTTTAGTCAAATTAAGAGTTAAATTTGGAAGGTTTCTAGAGCGCGTTTTTCCTCAAGTTGGAATGGTAAACATCCCATCCCCACACTTGTCAATTTATCGTTTTTGTTTGAATTGAGAACCGATGCCCAAAAGTCCTAAACCCAATAATCCTAAAATTGCCGAAGGTTCGGGAACCGGAGTGACATTGATGTTATCAAACTGATGAAACGGAGATGCCTGAATCCATCGAACAGATACTAAATTAGTGAAGCTAGAATTAAAGGTAAAAGTTTCTAGGGTACTAAGAATTGCATCGGTAGTAAAAGCTTGGCTAACGGTACTAGAATCGGCCTTTGTTCCTGTAAAATTGACAGTCACACTATAACTACCATTGAGGCTAGTTAGTTGAATAGAATTTAAGTCAAATAAGCCTCCGCCATTTTGGGTTAATCTGGTGATTCCATTTTCCGTACCATTGAATAATGCGGTAGAACCAGCGTAACGAGGTTCCTGAGTGCCAAAAACTCCAAAGGGATTAGGAGTAGACAGGTTATCTAGGGTAAAACCGTCTTCGGTATAGGTAAAACCGACACCATTAACTATTGGGTTATTTTGTTCTAAGCTTTGAAAATCGATAATTACAGCTTGGGCGGCTTGGGAGGGAGCTAGGATGGCTAGAGTTGCCCCCGCTACCAATAAGCAATGCTTACCCCCCCCGCACTTTTGATTATTTTTGTTAATGTTTGCGACATGGAAACCTCTTCCTTAGTAAGTCTTCTCGGATTATATAATTGTATTTTTCAAAAGACTGGCAGTGCCTGCTACAAATAAGTAATGCTTACCCCCCCCCGCATTTTTGATAATTTTTGTTAATGTTTTGGCCATGGAAACCTCTTCTTTGGTAGGGTTTCTTCAATTGTATAATTGTGTTTGCCTCTCTTGGATATTGGCTGAAAAATGTTCACAATGTCACATTTTGGGCGCAAGCAGTTCGATAAACTCACTGACCACGTTGCGCCCCTACATTGCACAATAACCTCAAATACTTTTTCAGCAAGCCTTTATTACCATAAACGATAAAAACTTTTCAACAAATGCGGCGGAATTTTTAGATAATAACCAATAATAACTAATTGATTAACTAAGGTGGTTTTGCCAACTCCTAATTTTTGCCAACGTCTTGCCGAGGTAATCACCGCAGCAGAAACTATGGCTATTTTACCCCTTTTTTTTAATCTTTGTATTAATTCAAAATCTTCCATAATTGGCAACTCAGGAAAACCGCCTAAATCGGCAAAGATTGAGGCTTTTAAAAATATTCCTTGATCTCCATAGGGAAGAGAAAAGCAGCGAGAACGCCAATTAACTAATTTTTCCACTAAACGCAGAGTTTTTTCCTCTCCATCAATTTTTAATTCAAAGGCCCCCGCTACTATCCCAGATTGGGATAAAGTATTGATAATTTGTTTTTGAAATTCATGGGGAAGTAAAGTATCTCCGTGCAGAAATAACAAAATATCTCCTTTCGTTATTTTTGCTCCTAAATTCATCTGAAATGCACGACCTTTACTATAAGAAATAATTACTTTCGCTCCCAATTGTTCGGCTATTTCTCTAGTTTTATCGGTACTTCCCCCATCGACAACAATAATTTCTACTCCCGCACCTATCTGTTTTAACGTTGCTGCAATTCTTAACTCCTCATTAAGAGTCGGAATGATAACACTAAGATAATTCATCAGGTTTTGTACTAACTAAAGTCAGAGGATTTAGGGGCGACCATCGGGTAAATTTTCCTACAGATACCGAGGGATTGATTGGGATGTGTAATAACTGTTTTTCCGGTAAAAAAGTTAAACATTGCTGCCAGTTCTCCAGAGTGGCTAAAGCTGCCGTCAAAAGTCGATGCCAAATTAGGTTAAACTTCATCTTTATCAGAAACGAAACTCTGTTCTAAGATAGGTGGGACAATGCCGAATATTAAAGGAGACGATGGTGCGCTCAAAACCATCTTCAGCAATAGTAAAATTATCGCAGTGGTCGGGCATTCTGAGAAATCGAGCCGCGCCAGCTATCAGGTGGCCAAATTCCTGCAAGCGGTGGGTTATCGAGTCTATCCGGTCAATCCGATGGTCAAGCAAATTGACGGTCAAAGCTGCTATCCTTCTCTAGAGGCTATCCCCGAACCTGTGGATATTGTTAACGTTTTTCGTCATCCTGATTATTTACCTGAAATTGTCGAGTCAGCTATTGCTATTCGGGCTGCTACTCTTTGGACACAATTGAAAATTTATCACCCAGTTGCGGAAAAAAAAGCGATCGAGGCAGGTTTAAATGTGATTATGGATGCTTGTATCCAGATAGAATATCAGCGTTTATTTCCCTAAAACAAAACCCCACCATGGGTGGGGTTTCGGGTTTAATTTAGGAAATCCTAGAAGGTAAAGGTGCCGCGAAGGGTGCCAATCCACTCGTTACCAGTGCCTTTGAACTGTTCAGGTGCAGAAATCCAGATGACACCGGGGGTGATAGAAATATTGTCGGTGACTTGGTACTTGTAGAACAATTCAACGTGGTAGGGAACGATGTTAGATACTTTTAGCCCCATGTCTCGGAAGCTTAAGTGACCAATGTAGGGCTGGGCACCAGCAAACAGACCTAAGATATTTCCTTCTTTACCTAAGTCGGGGAAGGCAATACCAGCACCGTAGGTCCACACTTCCGCATCACCGAGACCGAGTAAACGCACGGTGGAGTAGGAACCGAAGGCACTCAAGCTGGCGAAACCAATATCCACTGCACCGGTTAAACCGTAGCTATTGGATACTTTGGCTCCGAAGTTGAAGAAACCGACTTCATCCTGTAGGGTTACATCTCCAGGAGGGTTGCCGTTGACGTTGAGCAGGGTGTTTAACTGAGTTTGGGAAAGGTTAGCCGCGGAAGTCCCCGTTACACCACGAGTACCACCGTTACCGAAGATGGCGGTGTCAGCACTTTGGTAAGCGTTAACGTAGGTGAAGCCGACGTTGAGGAAGTTAAAGAGGTTAGCGTTAATCTGTGCTAAAGCTGCGTAGTCCCCGTTAAAAAGACCGTTGCCTGGATTGGGGTCAGCAGGGGAAGTAGCACCACCGGCTAAGTAACCTAAAGATAGGGAAGTTGGACCGACAATGCTTTGGAGGAAGCCTAACTGTAGGCTAACACCAGCCCCAGAACCACCACCGATACGATAGATGGGGTTTTCGGAAGCGAAGGTAGATAGCGCACCATTACCACCGTCGAAGTCTTCAAAGAAGGGATTAGTGGTGGGAACGAAGTCATTCCAAATACCACCCCAAGCGGCGACGTAGGTGTTGAAGCGACCAAAATAACCTAAGTCAATCGGGGTATAGTAGGCCAACCAGTCGAGAACCACATCGCTACCGTTACCCGCAGCGGTCCAAGTTTGGAATAGGGAAGGGCTTTGCAGATTATCGAATCTGACGGAAGCGGGATCACCATTTTGCAGTGTGGTGGTGGATTTGTAATCAAATCCAAAGGGAGTGGCACTACCCGCCGCTAAACGGGTTTTCAACACGTCCTGACCGGTGAAGCTCGTGTTTAACAGCAAACGAGCGCGGTATTGCATGGCGGCCTGGGAGGCGGGGCTACCAGCACCGACCGTATCGGTGACAGCGAAGATAACTTCCCCAGCTAATTTGGTGGTGGTGGAGAATTGGTTATTTTCGAGGAAAGACACCCGACCTTCTAAGTTGTCAACTCTAGCTCCTAAAGCTGCTAACTCGGCTTGGAACTCATCCATCAAGCGCTTGAGAGCGTCTAAGTCTTCCTTGAGGACGTTGACACCATCTTGAATTAAACGTTCCATCACGTTTAAACAAGCGTTTAAACCAGCCGCAAACTCCCAACGGGTTAAAGCTCGGTCGCCCCGGAAGGTGCGATCGGGATAACCAACAATACAACCATAGCGCTCCACAAGGCTTCTTAGGGCTTCATAAGCCCAGGCAGTGGGGGAAACATCCCGCAGTTGGTTAACGCTGGTGACTTGATCGATGGTGTTGCCCTGTACGGGTGCAACTTGACCTTCGTTACCGTACTGTTCGATCTGATTGAGTAGTTCGCCAGTTCCTGCACCGTTGTCCTGAACTTGAGCGATTTCTAGATTGTTAAATTCGGTAGAAACACTGGTAGATTTGACGGGATCGAAGCTACTAGCATTAGCGGAAGCTACCAGAGTAGCCCCTAAAATCGCTGGGCTAACCAGCAATGATTTCCAGAACATTCTTAACATGATGGTTTTTTCCTCACACCTTATAGGTTGACTACACAGTTTGATGACGCATATAGCCTTACTATTCTTTTGCCATTATACACGATTTAATTGCTTAGGGAAAGATGCGATCTCATTTTTTTCCCTTGACCGGTTGACAAAGTGGCCACCCTGTCGCTCCTAACGGCACTTAAACAAAAACTAAAGTAGGTTAAAATCCTTACAGAGAGAAGACTTAAGCTCAAATAACAGCCTCATTTAGACGAGTCGGGCAAGGTTCTGTAATTTTGATAACGACGACTGAACTGAGTTGTCGTCAGGTTAATTGATGATTTCTGTAGTGGGACTCTTATAAGGAGTGATGTCTAATGGGCAAAACTTAACGCCGATAAAAACAGAGACAAGACCATGAAACAAAAAAAGATAGCCAATACACTGCGTAAAGCCTTGCTAGAAGATGGCAAGATGGAACGCGCTCTCTATGAATACGAATTAGAAGAACACATAGACTACTGGTACAAAGGCCTCAAGTCCGACCGTGATCAGTTTGTCTTTGCCATCACGGAAAACTCCGGTCACGTGGCAATGGTATTGATTACGCCAGATAAAACTATCTACGTCAATGAGGAGGCGCGAGAGAAACTCTCCGAATTCTGGACAAAAGCTTATAGGAATAATATAAATCGATTAATTCCCATGATGGCGGACAATTTGGCCAATGATATTATCTCGGTGACAGGCGTTAAAATGGTGTCCCCCAACCAGAAGCGGCGCTGGGTTAGTTTGCGCCCGTAGAGTTAAAGTGAAGAGATGACGGGAAACCCTGAAAAACTATCCGCCCTTACCAATTACTCGGCAAGGGCGGTGTAGCGGGTCATCAGAATCGACACCAGACTGCCGGAAGGAACTCCAGCTAGTCTAAATCTTGTTTAGACGTGGGGGTCTAGAGAACAGCCCCGGCGCACAGCCGGCTATTGTCGATTAGGAGACCCATGCTTTTACTACTTTCTACCATCGACATCACCTCCTGTATCCCTTAACGGATTGATTATCAAATTTGTCTGCAACTAGCTTAACGCAGCTGTTCGGAAAAAATCAAGGCCGGCAGCTAAGAATTTTTTCGGCAGGCTGAGGTTAGCCCCAAAATGTAGGTGGAGATAGGAAGCGTGCAGATTCTTACCTTGCCACCCTTCGGCATTGATAGCACCCCTGGGGAATGGTTGCAGTTGATAAATCGGTGCGTCGCTCACCCCGCTTAATTGGGAGCGATGGAATTCATGGCCGCGCACTGGTTGACCCGGTTTGAGCAGGATCGTCTCCTGTTGGGTGATGGCTTGCCGATAACCTAGGGTTAACTTCGGGGACATTATAGCAGATTGGGGGATTATTTGCAACATAGAATGGTTTTTTTGCTCAAAATCAATTATTTTGTCACATAAATACATTAATCCGCCACATTCGGCGTAGGTGGGCATTCCATCGGCGATCGCTTTTCTCACCTGGGTTAAGATAGGGGTGTTAGCCGCTAATTCTGGGGCAAAAATTTCGGGAAAACCGCCACCAAAGTACAACCCTTGCAGGTTTTCGGGCAAATTTGCCCCTTGCAAGGGACTCCAAAAGATTAATTCCGCGCCTAAATTGGCTAAAATATCGAGATTATCGGGATAATAAAAGTTAAAAGCCTTATCTCTGGCAATACCGATACGGATAGGGGGAAAAAGCTTATTTGCTCCTGGGGAATTTTTCGGGGTCTCTTGGGGAGAAATAGTGAGTAAAGGCAAGAGAATGTCCCAATTAAAGCAGTTTTGGGCAATAGAAGCCAGTTGATCTTGCAGTTCCCTGATTTCTCCTAGTTCATCCCTGGGAACTAATCCTAGATGGCGATCGGGAATTGTCAGGGAATCTTGACGACGCAGAACCCCGACAATCGGCATATTGATGGATTCTAGGGCGGTTTGCAGTAATTGCAGGTGGCGATCGCTACCAACCCGATTGAGGATAACTCCAGCTAGATGGAGATTTTTGTCTAAAGATTGATAACCGCGGACAATAGCGGCGACAGAGGTAGATAAACGACTGCAATCGATAACTAACAGCAGAGGAAGCCCTAAAATACGGGCAATATGGGCGGTACTGGCATAATCGGGAAATTGAGTATCGCTTAATTGAATACCATCAAATAGCCCCATTACCCCTTCAATCAGAGCATAATCGACATTTTGACAATGTTGGGCAAAACAGGTTTTTACATAGTCTTCGGAAGTTAAAACCGGATCTAGATTGCGACAGGGGCGACCGGTAAAATGAGTATGGAACATGGGATCGATATAATCGGGCCCGACTTTAAAAGATTGCACTCGATCACCACGACTGATTAAATAGGCCAAGATTGCCAGAGTAATCGTAGTTTTACCGACTCCGCTTCTTTCTCCTGCGATGATCATTATTAGTTGTTTTTTTTCGAGATCGAGCTAGACTTAATTAACCTGTTACACAATCAATTCTAGAGCTTGCCAACGGCTAATAGAGTCAATTTTGGCCGCTAACTGGTCCCTGTGTCAATCGACTTTTTTGATTAGCGGCGAAATCGATTTGACCACGTTTAGGATCATTGTCATCATCTCTAGACAACCAGCTATTGTTCTGACGTTCCCCAAAACCAGAGACTTCCTACCTGACAATTAAGATAACTTCTAGATTAGCGGACCAATTTTGTGTAGCTGTTAACTTTTGTAAAAAAAACATCGTCTGCATCCTATTGTACAGATAGACTAAAAATATCTAGAAAAAGCAGTTAGATCGGCAAGAGGGAAAAGGTAAAAACCCTGACTGGGAGATGAGGGGTAAATACGCAAATAATCCTGAATTACCGCTCTAGGATTGGCTTTACCGACAGCGAAAGACCAGATTAATCAGGCAAATATCGTCAAATAAACTAATCAATATAGCTTCTTAGGTGTCTGGGAGTGAAAAAAGACAGAGAACGGAGTTTTTCTAGTTTCTATAACTGCACTATCAGAGACCTAGAACTTAGCTCTAAACCGACAACTAAATTATCAGGAGAATTGGGGTTATGCCGACTCTACACACGCTGACCAATGATAGTATCTCTTGTCCCTTGTCCGATCGCATGGAGAATGTCAATTTCCACTACGAATTAGAAAATCAAATTCATCCCACCTACGGCCTCGAAAACCTAGGCATGAAAAATCTCGGTCGCGTTTATCGCAATCTTTCCGTACCGCAATTAGTCGAACAGGCGATCGAACATCATGAGGGCGTTTTAGCCGATAATGGGGCTTTAGTGGTGGAAACGGGTAAATATACCGGTCGTTCCCCCAAAGATAAATTCATTGTCAAAGAAGCCACTAGCGAAAAGGAAATCGACTGGAATCAGCATAACGCCCCGATTAGCGAGGAAAAATTCCAGCAGTTATACCGAAAAGTCCTCGCCTATGTGCAGGGAAAAGACCTATATATCTTCGATGGTTACGTCGGGTCCGATCCTAATTGTCGTTTTGGCGTGCGCGTCGTCACCGAAATCGCCTATCATAACCTCTTTGCCCATCAGTTATTCCTCCGGCCCAGTGCGGTCGAACTAGCTGCCCATGAAACTGATTTTACCGTGATTGCCCTGCCGGGGTTACAGGGAGATCCCGAGGATGACGACCTGAACAGCGAAGCCTTTATCGTCCTCAACCTGGCCAAAAAAATCGTTCTCATCGGTGGCACTCGCTACGCTGGCGAAATCAAAAAATCCGTCTTCTCGATGATGAACTACCTGATGACCAAACAAGGGGTTTTACCGATGCACGGTGCCGCTAACATGGATAAACACGGTCATACGGCCCTCTTTTTCGGTCTCTCCGGTACGGGTAAAACCACCCTTTCCGCCGATCCTAAACGCAGCCTCATCGGTGATGATGAACACGGTTGGTCAGAAGACGGCATTTTTAACTTTGAAGGCGGTTGTTATGCTAAAACCATCCGTTTAAGTGCCGAATACGAACCCCAAATCTGGGCAGCGATTCAATTTGGCACTATTCTCGAAAACGTGATCCTTTCCCCCGATAATCGCCTTCCCGACTACGATGATGGACGTTTGACCGAAAACACCCGCGCCGCCTATCCCCTGCGTTATATCCCTAATTGTGCCGTATCTGGCATGGGAACCCACCCAAAAACTATTATCTTCTTAACTGCCGATGCTTTTGGGGTACTGCCACCAATCGCCAAATTAACCACGAACCAGGCGATGTATCATTTCCTCTCCGGTTATACTAGCAAATTAGCGGGAACGGAACGGGGAATCACCGCCCCACAGGTGACTTTTTCCAGTTGTTTCGGTCAATGTTTCTTCCCTCTGTCACCCCTCGTCTATGCCCAAATGTTAGGGCAACGTTTAGAACAACACCCCGAAACCTCGGTTTATCTGATTAATACTGGTTGGTCCGGCGGTCCCTACGGAGTCGGCGATCGCATTTCGATCAAACACACCCGCGCTATGGTTTCCGCCGCTTTAAATGGCGATTTAGAGGAAGTAGTTTTCCATCCTCATCCCATCTTTCAAGTTCTCGTCCCCGAAATTGTCCCCGGAGTTCCCAAAAAAATCCTCGACCCGCGACAAGCATGGCAAGATGGCGAATCCTACGACCTACAGGCGCGAGAATTGGCCCATCGTTTCGTGGAAAATTTCCGTCAATTTACCACTGCCTCCCAAGAAATAATTGCAGCCGGTCCAATTTGGGAATAACAGCATCAAGGAATCGGTTTTAACGAAGGCAGTATTCAGTATTCAGGAGTCAGTTATCAGCTTCTGAAGGCAAGAGGCAACAGGCAAGAGGCAAAAGACAGAATCTGACAATTCTCCTACCTAAAAAGAAGGTTAGAAACTAAGCACATCAAAGCTTTTAGCTTAACCAATTAGGTCTTAGATTCGGCCCTTGTTGTCAGATGTGAGTTTTCAGTTCACTGTTTACTGTTTACTGAAAAAAGGTTCCCCACTTCCCCACTTCCCCCTCTCCAGCGCTCTCTACACCCTTCTATTGCCCATAGCTTGTCCGGCGAGATAACCAGTGGTCCAAGCGCTTTGAAAATTAAATCCCCCCGTAACTGCATCGATATCTAGTACCTCCCCGGCAAAATATAACCCCGGACAGATTTTACTTTCCATAGTTTTAAAATCCACTTCCTGAAGATTCACTCCCCCAGCGGTGACAAATTCCTCCTTAAACACCCCTTTTCCTTTGATTTGATATTCCCCTTGCTGTAATTCAATCATCAATCGATTGAGAGTATTTTTAGACAATTCGGCCCAGGGAGTTTCCGAGTTAACAGTCAAGTAACTTAATAAACTCTGCCAAAGACGCTTAGGTAACTGCTCAAAGGGACAATAATTAAAAAGTTTTCTTTTGGGATATTCACTTTTAGTTTGTAAGATAATTTCTCGCAATTTTTCAGGATGATAATCCCCCAACCAATTAATGATTAAAGGCATTCGGTAATGATGCTCGTGAAGTACCCGCGCTCCCCAAGCAGAGAGTTTTAGGATAGCAGGTCCACTGACTCCCCAATGGGTAATTAACAAAGGTCCGATTTGTTCTAATTTACTTCCCCCAAGACGAACTCGCACTTTATCCACAGTAACCCCTAACAAATCTTGCAGACGAGGATCGGCAATTTGAAAGGTAAATAAAGAAGGGACAGGAGAGACTAGAGAATGACCCAAATCTTGAGCGGTGCGATAACCAAAAGGACTACTTCCCGTAGCAATTAAAAGCTTATCTGCCCTAATTTGCTCATCTCTTTTTAATTCAATTAAAAAACTTTCCTCCTGTTTTTTTACCGATTTAACTGGTGAATTTAGCCTTAAATCAACCCCAGCAAAAGTCGCACTTTCCCGCAGACAATTAACAATAGTTTCAGAATTATCGGTGCTGGGAAACATTCGTCCATCCGCTTCTGTTTTGAGTTTTACCCCTCGCAATTCAAACCATTTAATAGTATCTTGGGGTTGAAACCGACTAAAAGCTCCCCGTAGTGCTTTGCCACCGTGAGGATAATAATTAACCAATTGGGAAACATCAAAACAATGATGGGTGACATTACAGCGTCCCCCTCCCGAAATCCGCACTTTCGCCAGAGGTTCTTTTGCCGCTTCTAGGATAGTAACGCCAGCTTTGGGGTTAGATTCTGCCGCTTTAATTGCGCCAAAAAATCCCGCTGCCCCGCCACCAATTACGACTATTTGAGTCATATAAGTAAGTGGTTATAATTAAATTGAAGATAGATTTTGTCTTTGATCCCCCCTTAATCCCCCCTTGATAAGGGGGGTGCCGATAGGCGGGGGGATATCCCTTGATAAGGGGGGTGCCGATCCCCCCTTAATCCCCCCTTGATAAGGGGGGTGCCGATAGGCGGGGGGATATCCCTTGATAAGGGGGGTGCCGATCCCCCCTTAATCCCCCCTTGATAAGGGGGGTGTCTGATAATTTTTAACGCCTACCTACTTATCAAGGAAAAAGTTAAGTTTAAACCGACAAAAATCGCTGAATGACTTCTTGACTTAATTCACTTGTGAAACCGGAAGCAACAATTCCCCCTTTCTGCATGGCGTAATATCGATCAGCTTGGCGGACAAAATGCAGGTGTTGTTCTACTAATAAAACGGCGATTCCTTTGCTGGCAACAATACGCCGCACTGCCGCTTCAATTTCGAGAATAATTGACGGTTGAATTCCCTCCGTGGGTTCATCTAAAATTAATAATTTTGGTTCCCCCACTAAGGCGCGAGCGATGGCTAATTGCTGTTGTTGTCCACCGCTTAAATCTCCTCCCATCCGCGATAACATGGTTTTTAAAACGGGAAATAAATCAAAGATTTCTTCGGGAATTGTGGCATTTTTTCTCCTTGTGGGTAAAGCTTCCAAACCGAGAATTAAATTCTCTTTTACCGTTAAACGGGGAATAATATCCCTACCCTGCGGCACATAACCCAGTCCTAATCTGGCTCTTTGATCTGAGGTTTTATTAATCAGGTTTTCTTGCTCATAATTAATTACTCCCGCTCGCGGTTTTAAGATACCCATCAAGGTTTTTAATAGGGTAGTTTTACCCACGCCATTACGTCCGATTAAACAGACCATTTCTCCCGCATTAATGTTAAGATCAACATCTCTTAAAATATGACTTTCTCCGTAGTAAACATTGAGATCAGATATGTGTAACATTGTCAACCCTTTTTAACTAATTTTAATCCTTTGACTTTTTATTCTTCCGAGGAACCTAGATAAACTTCAATAACTTTCGGATCATTTTGAATTTGCTCCATATTCCCCTCACATAGAACAGTTCCTTGGTGTAAAACCGTGACTTTGCGGGCAATTTGCCGGACAAATTCCATATCGTGTTCGATGACAATAATTGAATGACTTTCCGCTAGATTTAACAACAAATTACCCACGTTTTCCGTTTCCTCATCGGTTAATCCTGCTACGGGTTCATCTACTAGCAGTAAATCTGGTGACTGGGCCACTAATTGGCCAATTTCTAAGCGTTGTTTTTCGCCGTGGGAAAGTAAAGAAGCGGGTAAATCAGCTTTAGCAGTTAACCCGATAGTTTCCAATAAACCAATAACTTTTCTGCTATCTTCTAGCGGAGGACGACCGAAAAGAGTTGAGAAAACATTTTTATTGCGATTACTAACTAAATCGAGATTTTCTCGGACAGTTAGATTTAAATATACTCTGGGAGTTTGAAATTTGCGACCAATACCTAAACGAGCGATCGCAAATTCGGGAATTTTGCGGAGATCTCGACCTTTAAATAATACCCGTCCGATGGTGGGTTGCACTTTCCCCGTAATCACATCTAAAAAAGTGGTTTTTCCCGCACCATTGGGACCGATAATCACCCGCAATTCTCCCGTATCCATACTGAAATTAAGATTATTGAGAGCTTTAAAACCCCCAAAACTAACGGTAAGATTCTCGATTTCTAAGATTTTTCCAGTCATAATTTCTAAGAGGGAATTGGGAAGTATTTTCAGTGAACAGTCAGCAGTAATCAGTGAACTGAAAACTCACATCTGATAACTGATAACTGATAACTGATAACTGATAGCTAAGATCACTTATGCTCTAATTCTTCTCTTTCCAGTTGCACTTCTGGAGCTTCCTCAATACTAGGATAGGTAATTAAAGTTTTGCGGAAACCAAAATGAGTCAGCAAACGTTTAATTCCACCGAGAAGACCATCGGGAAGCACTGTCACCACAATTAGGAATAGGGCCCCTTGGAAAAATACCCAGACTTCCGGAAATTGTTCGCTTAAAAAAGTTTGGGCCATGCGTACTAATAAAGTACCGACAACTGCCCCCACGAGGGTAGCACGTCCCCCCACAGCCACCCAAATCACCATTTCAATGGAAAAAGCCACATCCATAGAGTTAGGGGTGATAATTCCCGTTTGCACGGTATAAAGAGCGCCGGCAACACCAGCAATCGCCCCAGAAATGGCAAAAACTAACACCTTAAACCAAGTAGGATCATAACCAGAAAAACGAACCCGCACCTCATCATCGCGAATGGCGACTAACAAGCGCCCAAATCTGCCTGTAGTTAACCAACGACAGAGGAGATAAATAGCAAGTAAACAGACAATTGTGAGTAAATAAAAGGCCACTTGAACGGCATCGGAACCCACCAGCAACCCGAAAATTGTTTGGGTATCGGTTTTTAAGCCATTAGTGCCGTTAATTAACTTTTGTTGACCGTTAAAAAAGTTAAAAAATACCAGTAAAGCCGCTTGGGTCAAAATCGAGAAATAAACCCCTTTAATGCGATTGCGGAAGATTAAATAACCCAATAATGCCGACACGATCGCTGGTACGATAATTAGGGCTAGAATTGTCAAAGGTAGGGAATAAAAAGGTTGCCAAATAAAAGGTAATTCTGTCACCCCGTAGAGAGTAAAAAATTCGGGCATTTGTCCGGGGGGTAACTGAAGATTTAGGTACATGGCCAAAGCGTAACCACCGAGGGCGAAAAAGATGCCATGACCGAGACTTAATAAACCCGTATAACCCCAGATTAAATCTATCCCCAAAGCGACAATAGCGAGGGAAAGAAATCGCCCCAATAAACGCAAGCGGAAAGCCGACAAAGCTAAGGGCAGCAACACCGCAAAGATGACCACTAAACCAACAATAACAGCGATTTCCGTGATTAACTTTTTCTTTTCCCGTTGTCGGGATTCGTTTCTAGTGATGGTTTCGGTAATCATAATCTATAACTCGGCAGTACGTCCTTTAGGAGGAAAAATTCCCGCAGGTTTGAATTGCAAGAAAGCAATAATTAAAGCAAAAATCATCACTTTTGCCATGCTAGTGGTGGAGAAAAAGGTGAAGAAATCTGTTAGGGGTTTTAGTGCTTCTACGGAACCAAAAATCAGGGCAAAAGTTCCCGAACCAATTAAATAATTAGCCACACCGATGGCCATGGCTGCGATAATAGTTCCCAGGAGATTACCCACTCCCCCCACCACCACCACCATGAAGGTATCAACAATATAATTTTGTCCCACATTTGGACCGACGGAACCCAAGAAACTAATCGCACAACCGGCAACTCCAGCTAATCCCGAACCGAGGGCAAAAGTCAAAGCATCCACTTGATTTGTCGGAATGCCTAAACAGGCACTCATCTGGCGATTTTGGGTGACGGCACGAATGCGTAAACCCCAAGAAGATTTATTTAAAAACCAATAGGTTCCTAACAAACAAAGGGCAGTTAAAATGATAATAAATAGACGGGTGTAGGGCATTTGAAACCCGGGTAAAGGTAAACCTCCCCGTAACCAAGCAGGAGCCGTGACATCGACGTTTCTGGCACTAAACCAGGGTCTAGCGAGAACCGGATTAAAAGATAAAAGATAGCCTAATAATCCAGCGATAGCTAGGGATAAAGGCAGGGTGACACCGATAGCTAAATTGCGAATTCTCTCCCAATCTAGGCGACGACTTAACAGCGTCATCGCCCCAAAAAATAACAGACAGAAAACTATTAAACTAATTACTAATAAGCCGTTGACACTTCTGACAAATTGCTGCAGAATTAAGCTGACTCCCCAAGTGGCCAGCAGCGTTTCTAGGGGTCTGCCGTAGAGGAACCTAATCACCCCCCTTTCTAATAATAATCCCGCCAATCCCGACACTAAAAAAGCGATCGGTAGGGCGAATAAAACATAAGTATCAAAGAGAGAAATACGGAAAGCTTGAAAGACATTTAAAATATAAATATCTTCAAAACCTTTAAAGATATTCTGCACCACAAAAGTAGTATAAGCCCCTAACATCATTAACTCACCGTGAGCGAGATTAATTACCCCCATCAGTCCAAAGACAATCGCTAGTCCTAAAGCGGCCAGCAATAGCACAGAACCGATGCTAATACCATTAAACAATCCTTCCAATAATGCTGACACTTTTCTTTATTCCTGTGCATTTTTAAGCTTTAAAAAGTGGGGTGAACAGTAATGCCCACCTCACTCTCGTTACTGTCCGGAAAAACTCCTAAAACTAGGATTTTTCCATTTTGAATTTACCGCCCTTGGCCGGATCCGTCCAGTCACAGGCAAAGCCCTTAGTTTCGGGGACAAATTGGTTCCAAGGTTGCGGATCCACCACTCCCGGAGTTGACCAAACGATGTCAAATAGACCATCATCTCTCACCTGACCAATGCGGACGGTTTTGGAGATATGATGATTGGGGAACATTTCCACCGGTCCTTCGGGAGCATCGAATTTTTGTCCTACGGCCGCGGCGCGAACTTTGTCGAGATCATCGGCGGTTGCCGCTTGTTCCACCGCTTGCTTCCAGAGATAGACCATGATGTAGGCCGCCTCCATCGGGTCGTTAGTGACGCGCTCCTGACCGAATTTAGCTCGAAAAGCCTCAACAAATTTTTTGTTAGCGGGGGTATCTACGGTTTGGAAATAGTTCCAACAAGCGTATTGGCCGAGGAGATATTCCTTACCAATTTGTTTAACTTCTTCCTCGGCAACACTCACCGACATGACCGGATATTTATCGGGAGTTAAACCGGCCGCTTGCAGTTGTTTAAAGAAAGCCACGTTACTGTCACCGTTGAGGGTGTTGAAAATAACGCCGCCATCGGGTAAAGCTTGCTTAATTTTGGTGATAATCGGGGTAACTTCCGTGTTACCTAGGGGTAGGTAGTCTTCGCCCACGGTTTCTCCGCCTTTCGCCTTTAACTGCTCTTTAATAATCGTGTTGGCAGTGCGGGGAAAAACGTAGTCGGAACCGACGAGGAAGAATTTTTTCCCTTTATTTTCCAGCAACCAAGTCACTGCCGGCTCGATCTGCTGGTTGGGGGCAGCACCAGTGTAGAAGATATTTCTAGAACACTCTTGACCCTCGTACTGGACGGGATACCAGAGCATATGGTTTTTGGCTTCAAACACGGGTAAAACTGCCTGACGACTGGCGGAAGTCCAACAACCGAAGACGGTCACAACTTTGTCCTGATCGATCAGTTTGGTGGCTTTTTCGGTAAAAGTTGGCCAATCGGAAGCGCCATCTTCCACCACTGCCTCGATCTGTTTACCAAGAACACCGCCGGCGGCATTGATTTCCTCGATCGCCAGTTTTTCCGCATCAACCACGCTGGTCTCACTGATGGCCATGGTGCCACTGAGGGAGTGCAGAATACCCACCTTAATCGTCTCTCCAGAAGCCGGGGCGGGACTAGCAGCTGGGCTAGGACTAGCCGTGGGGGTTTGGTTTTGGCCACCGCAAGCTTTTAACAGAATACTGGTTCCCAAAGTGGCAGAACCGTACAGGAGAAATTTACGTCGTCCTAAATTTGACATGATGATCTTGAACTAACCTCGCTGACAATATTAGCTACTTCACACGGATGTTTTTGCTGAGGAGATTTTCGGGAATCTTTCTACGAATATCTGTGTGATATTACGGCTAGGTTAGCAGATTTTTTGTAATTTTCGCTACTTTTTAGATATTTTTTGTAGTTTTCGCTACTTTTTTCCCAAAAATTAATTATTTTTCTGGAATTTACCTCAGTTTTTTAGCTATCAGGAGTCGGGAGACAGAAGACAGGAGTCGGGAGACAGGAGGCAGGAGACAGGAGATAGGGTGATAGGGTTTTGGGGTGATAGGGTGATGAGACAGCTTTCCCACTTCCCCACCTCCCCACCTCCCCACACCCCACACCCCACACCCCACACCCCACACCCCACACCCTACACCCCACACCCTGCCCCCACCGAAAAGCTTTTTGCCGCAAACCCTAATTATCAATCCGAATCTGGCCAAAGCAGCCGGACAGCAAGCAGCGCAAAACCAATGGCCGCTATCGCTTTTAATATCTTAGCGGGAAATAACTGCGCCATACTGCCGCCCGCAAGGACTCCTAAGAAACTGGTGCAGATTAAGGCGGTAATTGAGCCAAAAAAGACAGCTTTGGGTGATTTGGAACTGCCACCGAGAGCTATCGCTACTAATTGACTTTTATCGCCGATTTCTGCCAAAAAAACCGTGATAAATGTCAGTCCGAATAATTGCCAATTCATAAATTTTAGGGAGATGGGTGATGGGGAAGTGGGGAAGTGGGGTGTGGGGTGTGGGGTGTCGGAAGAATAAATAGAAATAATCTCCTGTCTCCTGTCTCCTATCTCCTGACTCCTGACTCTTGATCACTGATTGCTTAGAGAATATCGCCGATGAGTAAACCAGTGATCAAAAGGAGAAGGATAGCGACACCGATATCTAAGGTTTTCGGGGAAAGACGACGCGCAATCCAATAACCGATCAGGACACCGAGGAGACTGGTAGCGATTAAAGCGCTGGCTGCCCCGGCAAAAACCACCCAGGGGGATTGGGATTCGGCGCTGATGAGAAGGGTGGCTAATTGGGTTTTATCGCCGATTTCAGCAAAAAATATGGTTAGGAAGGTGGAACTAAACACCGTCCAAAAACTCCAAGAAGGTGGCTGATCTGGCTTTTTTTCGGTTGAGGCGATCGATTGGCTATCACTCATCGGCTAAGGAAATAATTTTCATACTTTTTTCATTTTAGCCCGACCGGTTTTCTGGCGATAGTTTCTGCTGTTGATTACGCTGTCTCCTTCCCCCAATAGTTAAAAAACCCTAGTCGATCGAGGTGGAGTTTCCATCCTAGAGTTTAATAATTATTAGACTAGGACGAGCGCAAATTGCTTGGAGGTATAGCCCCTATGGTAGAAAACAGAGATTATACTCTGATTATTGACAAAAGTGGCAGTATGTCCACTGCTGATAAACCCAGCGAGAAAACCCGTTGGCAAATTGCCCAAGAATCCACCCTCGCCTTGGCTAGAAAGTGCGAGGAATTCGATCCCGACGGCATCACTATCTATCTTTTTTCCGGACGTTTCCGACGCTATGATAATGTTACTTCCGATAAGGTGACACAAATTTATCAAGAAAATGAACCCATGGGGAGGACAGACCTGGCAGCTGTGCTTCAAGATGCCCTCAATAATTATTTTCAGCGCAAAACTGCTGGCAAAACTAAACCCAACGGAGAAACTATTCTGGTGATTACCGACGGAGAACCAGATGATCGCAAAGCGGTGATGCGTCAAATTATCGAAGCTTCTCGAAAACTCGATAGGGATGAAGAATTAGCCATTTCTCTGATTCAAGTAGGCCATGATCGACAAGCAACCGAATTTCTTAAAGCTTTAGACGATCAACTAGAATCGGCGGGGGCCAAATTCGATATCGTTGACACAATTACTATCGATGATATGGAAGATATGACCCTAGCGGAAGTTCTTCTCAATGCCGTTACCGATTAATTTCTAGCCAGTAGGGGTGATAGATCTTCACCCCTAATCAAGGAGGATTTAACTGCTAGTCAGGGCGACAAATTTATCTTTTTCTTCATCGGATAATTGATCGGATTGTCCGGTGATTTGTTTGTAGATTTTGAGATATTCCAAAGCGGATTTATACCAACTAAAATCTTGAGTCATTGCCCGTTGCTGTAGTTTTTGCCAATCCTGTTTATAACGGAAACTTTCCCAAGTCCGGATCATACAGGTAAACAGGTCTAAAGGTTCATAGCGATCAAAACTAAATCCTGTTCCTCTTTCCTGAATCGGGTCGTGGAAAGATACCGTATCGACTAAACCACCGGTGCGGCGTACCATGGGAATGCAACCGTAACGCATGGCCATTAATTGGGAAATGCCACAGGGTTCAAAACGGGAAGGCATTAACAAAGCATCGGCCCCCCCATAGATGCGACGGGAAAGGGCATCACTATAGAGAAGATGCAGGGACATTCGCCCCCGGAAACGGGAAGTCATCTCCCATAGTTGGGTTTCATAATAGCGATCGCCTGTACCTAAAATAATCAATTGTGCATCAGTATAGGTGAGAAAGCGATCTAAAATTTGCATCACTAGATCAATACCTTTTTGTTCCACCAAACGCGTCACCATCCCCATGACAAAGGCATTTCTGCTGACCTGTAGCCCCACTTCTTCTTGCAGGGCAATTTTATTAGCCAGACGTTTTTCGATGGTTTCTGGGGTAAAATTCTGCTTAAGATAAACATCTTTAGCCGGGTTATACACTTCCGTATCGATGCCATTGACAATCCCCACCAGATTGCCGGAAATATAGGACAATAATCCCTCTAAATTTTCGCCATAAATGGGGGTTTGTATTTGACGGGCATAGGTGGGAGAAACAGTCGTGACGCGATTAGCAAATTGAAGCGCCGCGGCCATGGTATTATCGCCCTGCATATACCAAGGACACCAAGTCATTTTTTCTAATGCTTCGCGCCAAGGACCCTGGTAGGCGAGATTATGGATAGTAAAAACGGTGCTAATATCGGGGTCTTGGTGCATCCAGACGGGAATCATGCCCGTATGCCAATCATGACAGTGAATAACTTGCGGTTTCCAGTAATTCCAGGCGAATTCCGCCGCACCATTGGCAAATAGGGTAAATCGCCAGGCCTCATCTTCGCCTCCGTAGATACTGCGTCCAGAGAAAGCTAGATGACCAAAGAGGTAGAGAGGAATATCCGTATCGGGTAAAACCGTTTCATAGACTGAAAAATCCTGAAACATGGCGAATCCTGACCAAATGGGTTCGGAAGGGATGTCCATTTTTTCCTGAAGAAAACCGTAGTAGGGTAGAAAAATCCGCACATCATGACCTAGCTGACGCAAGACTTTCGGTAATGCCCCAATTACGTCCCCCATTCCCCCAACTTTGGCAATTGGAGCGGCCTCGGCACCCACAAATAGAATTCGCATATTCTTCCCGCTTCACTTCACGACGACAAGAAATTTTAACAGATAAAACCCCCCTAGCAGGATTTGCAAGTAGGTTATTATCGGATTAGCCTAGATTTTTCTTTAACGAACCAGAGAGCCAACGAGGGACATAATTAGGGTTTGCGGCAAAAAGTTTTTCGGTGGGGGCAGGGTGTAGGGTGTAGGGTGTAGGGTTTTAGCGATTTTCATCTGGTCAATTACCTAATTTTCAGGGAAAAAGTACCTGAATTTTCCACCCGATCACTCCCAGAGCTGGTACTTTTTGGTTTCCAAAAAGTCTAAAAGTCTTACCCAACAAGGTTTTTAGATTTATTGAGCAAGCCCCAATTAGCTGTTTTGGGCATTATTAAGTTTTTTAGGCTTTTTTTACCGCCTTTTTATCAAATTTTAGCTGATCGGCACTGTTTCTGTCTCTGTCAAAGTTAAATCCACTCTTCCTCATCCCCTTTGTTTACTTCCCGTTCTTCGTTTTGATCCTCGGCGGGGGGCGTAATAATCCGATAATTGACATCGTACACTTGATCGGCTTTTTCCCCGCGAGTCTGCTTGGCTGTGCGGTAACTATAGGAATAAACCGAGCCGGTTTGAGAACTGTCACTTGGTGGCTTGACAAAATCAACTCTTTCCCCATCAGCTACCCTAGGCGAGAATTCTTCCCGATCCTGAATGGTGGTCGGTTTTTCGGCTTGCCCTGAGCTACGTCGAAGGGGGGGTGTATCAAAGTTCCAATCATCACCGCTATCTCTTTCCCAATCGTTACTCGGTGGAGACGGAGCAGAATCTTGAATATAGGTAGGTCGGGGAGATGGCGGTGGGACTGTAGGATTATTTCCTATACGAGGGGAGGCTTTTGGGGCAGCCAAAGGACGACCAAAACCATAGAGAAATTGCAGGGTTAAACCACTGATAATTCCCGCTAGGGTAAAAAGCAACACCCAGACCGCTAGGGGCAGTTTTACCGTCATCATACCGCCAAAAAAGACCAAAGTGATCACCCCCAGATTCTGCCAGATCAGTAATCCGCCTACAGCGATCGCAAATAAGACCATAATCCAGCCCATTTTTACCTCCCTTGACTCAGTGATCAGTAAACAGTGATCAGTAAACAGTGATCAGTAAACAGTAAACAGGTATAAAGATAAAGATAACTAACTAACTAATTAACTTAAAACTTACATCTGATAACTGATAACTGATAACTGATAACTGTTAATGTCCTTGCCAGCGATTAATGGCCACACAATCGATATCTAACTGATCGAGAGTACGAGCGATGACAAAATCGACCAAATCCTCGATCGATTGGGGATGGTGATACCATGCCGGTATTGCTGGCACAATTCTAACGCCCGCCTCGGCTAAAGTGGTTAAATTACGCAGATGAATTAAACTAAAAGGGGTTTCTCGCGGCACTAAAACCAATTTTCTGCCCTCCTTAATCTGCACATCCGCCGCTCTTTCTAGCAAATCGGAACTTAACCCCCCCGCTAATTTAGCCACTGTACTCATGCTACAGGGAATAATTACCATACCAAGGGTGCGATAGGAACCACTGGCGATCGTTGCCCCCACATCCCCCCAACGATGACAGCGTAATTTTCCCCCTTCCATCACCCCGCATTGACTGCGCCAAAATTGTTCTTGCAGCTCCGGTTCTGGCGGCATCCGAATATTATCTTCTGCTTGCCAGACAGTGTAAGCTGATTTGGAAGCCACTAGATCGATCGTGTAGTCGGCTAAAAGTAGATATTTGAGGGTACGCACGGCATAAATCAGCCCTGATGCCCCCGTAACGCCCAAAATTAGCGGTTTAGATAATTCCTTCAAGCTCTAATTCCTCGATCAATTGTAATCCTCTCGGGTCGCCCACTTTTAATAAAGCACCCCTAGCATCTTCCTTGACACCTAAATCCTCATCTTCCACCAAGGCCTCGATCAAAGCATCGATCGCCGTGGCATAAATCACATTGAAGGGCAATTCTCGGCATAATTGACCAATTGACCAGGCGCAATTACTCCGCACCGCTGCAATTAAATCTCGGCGCAATCCTTCAATTAAAGGTGGCAACACGGTGATGATATCTTCATAATTGACCTTGGCAATCTGAGCCAAACTACTGGCAGCCCATAATCGCACCGCCGAAATATCGGTTTTGAGAGCATGAACCAAAGGCTCGATCGCTCTGCGATCGCCACAGTTACCCAGGGCCCAAACTACCCCTTTTCTGACGTAACCATTCCAATCCCTGGCTAGTAAATCGATTAAAGGCTCCACGGCGCTAAGACTGGGATTTCGTCCCAAAGCATAGGCGACACTGACACGCACTAGGGGACAGACATCGTTTAACATCTCTAGTAAAGGTGCGATCGCTCTTTCGTCACGCAATTCACAAAAGGCGCGGGCCGCGATCATCCTCTCGCTGACATGAGCAGAAGTAAGCAATGAAAGCATTTCCTCGGGATCGGGGGGGATTTCCGCTGCTTGATCCGGATCGCTCCCATCGAGAGGATTATTTAAGGAGTTGCTAGAGTCTAGGATTTCATTGTCGTACATACTTGTTAGATTATCTTAATCCGTGACCGCTTACGTCAAGCCCAAAATCAAAAAGTAATTGCTGGTTGGGGAGACTTATCAGTTATCAGTTATCAGTTATCAGTGAACTGAAAATCCAAATCCGAGCGAAGATAGGCAGCCCGTATCATCACTGATAAGCTAAGACGCATTCTCACCGCCTATTCTTGCATTTACAAAACCTAGCAGACTAGAAAGTAAATACAGGGCAAATTTTATTGTTTTTCCGATGCCAAGACGCGGATTTGAACCGCGGACACGAGGATTTTCAGTCCTCTGCTCTACCAACTGAGCTATCTCGGCTTTTTTCAGTCCTTTATCAACATAGCACGCCCTCGAAATAATTGCAAGGTTTTTTTCTAAAAAGTTTTCTGCTCGACTAGATTGGCAGGGTGAGGGTAAAAGTGGTGACAGCGTTGGCACTGGTGACATCGATGGTAGCATTCAGGGGTTTAATCAGTTTGCCGACCAAAGCTAAACCTAAACCAGTACCACTGTAGCGCCAGGGATCGTGGTTAGGAATGCGATAAAAAGGGGCGAATATTTTTGATAATTCCTCTGGGACGATTTCTACCCCTGAATTACTCACACTAATTAATATTTGCTCGTCCGCACGCCTCACATTTACCCGAATTATTCCTTGTTCTGGGGTATATTTGGAAGCATTGGTCAGTAATTCCGCTATGATGCGCTCGATATGACACAGACTGGTGTTAATCTCCGGTATATCCCCATCTATATCTAAAATTAACTGCTGTTGTCGCTCGCGGGTGAGAGTGCGAAAAGGTTCCACTAATAAGGGTAGCCAAGAAAGTAAGTCGATCGCTTCGATCGCCGGGGGTTCGGTTTCCGCATCCAGATAGGTTAAAGTCAACAGATCATTAACTAACTTACTCTGACGCTGAGATTCAATGTTAAGAATTTGCAACAGTTGACCGATCGAATCCTCTGGATCGATCTCGATTCCTTGATCTTCTAGGAGACTTTCTAGGGTTTCCACCGCTAGACGAATGCTGGTAATCGGGGTTCGCAGTTCATGGGAAAGGGTTTTCAGGAATTCGCTTTTTAATCTTTCCAGTTTCTCTAATTCCCTCACTTGTGCTTGGGAAGATTCGTAAAGTCGCGCCTGGCGAATAGCGATCGCACATTCGGTGGCAATATGTTGAATCAAATTAGTTTCTAAGGAGTTAAAAATCTGATTAGCTGGTCGAATTAGCCAAAGATTGCCCAAAAAGCCCTGATCGTCAAAGATAGCACAAGCGCAACGGTTAACACGACCAATTTGCGGATTACCAAGGGGAAGACGATCAACAAATTGTAAAATTTGTTTGTGCAGCAGCGGTTGATAGATTTCGGGAAAATCGCTAATTTGACGGGTAATTCCCTGACATATAAGCTCTTGAGTGGTATATTCGTGGACAATGGTGGCTTTGCTGCGACTGGAATCATAAAGCTCAATTTGGGCCCTTTCTACGGGTAAAACCTGCACTAATTCCCTAGTGGTAGTTTGCAGAATATGATTTTCATCGAGACTATCGCGAATTTTTTCGGTAATCCGTCCGATTAATGCTTCATACTTCAAAGTCATCTGCAATTCGGCGGTTCTTTGCTGAACCTCCGATTCTAAGGCAGTATTCAAGCATTTTACCCGTTGGTGCAGTTCCGCTTGTTGAATGGCAATTCCCACTTGAATGGCTAATTGTTTGAGCAGATCGATTTCTTGGGATTGCCAAGGACGAGTTTTTTGGCAGTTTTGGGCAATTAGTAACCCCCAAAGTTGGTTATCGCAGATAATTGGCACCACCAGGTTAGCCTGTACTTGCAAAGAGGTGAGTAAGCTGCGATAACAGGGATCAAGTCCAGAATTATGGACATTTTCAATAACCTGAATTCTCCCGCGACGATAATTTTCCAGACGTTCTGGGGATAAATTAAAACAGGGATCCAGGATCCTGTTTCCTAAGACAGAATTAATCCTCGCAGTATGGGATTCCACCACAATCATGCCACTACGATCGGGGAATAAACGATAAATTAACACTCGATCGCAGTTGAGAAATTGTCGCACTTCTTTAACGGTTCTTTGCAAAATGCGATCAAGATCCAACGATTGCCGGATTCTTTCCTGCATTACCCCCAGTAGTTGTTCTCGTTCTGCTTGTAATCTTAAAGCTTCTTCGGCCTGTTTGCGTTCGGTGATATTGGTACTGGTTCCCACCAAACGATAGATGCTTCCATTGTTATCCCGTAGGGGTGTTAAAGTCGTTAGCCACCAGTAGGGTATATTTTGAAAAGGTAAATACTGTTCGTAGGAAATAGTCGTTCCGTAACGCACACAGTCACTATAATGTTGCCGCACACTACGCGCATCATCAGGGGGAAGGATTTGTTCGGGAGTTTTGCCTTTAATATCCGATGAACGCAATCCTGTCCAGCGTTCATGAACGGGGTTTGCTCCCACATAGCGAAAATCTCTATTTTCCAGCACGTCCACCACAAAAATCGACGCTTGCACGGAATTAAATATACTACGCAGAAACTGCTCGGAATCCTCCTCTTTTAGCTGTGCATCTAGCTCGATCTCGATTTCTGATGGCTGCTTTTCCATAAGAGCCTCCCCTTGTGCTAATTGGTGGATTTGGATCGATAATCACAAAATCGTTGGCTACTCCTAGGGCGATTTAACAATTTCTTTAGATTCTCGCACGAATTTTCCTATCCGCTGCCCATTTCGATATATTTCTTTGCAAAAACGAGAAAGCAACCCCAATATACTGAGATCGCTTATCAGTTATCAGTTATCAGTTATCAGTGACCAGTTATCAGTTATCAGTTATCAGGTTTAAGTTTTAAGTTAAGTAGCTAGATACAATTAATTACACATATCCAATTACTTCTTCCATGAGTGCCTATCCTCACCAAGAAGTTAATTTTGTCCTATTACTTATATGTGTTATTTTCAGCGATCACTGTTCACTGATTACTGATTACTGATCACTGAATTTAGGCTTCTTGGTTGACAAAAGGCAATAAAGCCATTAAACGGGCCCGTTTTACCGCTTCCGTTAAATCTCGCTGTTGTTTAGAAGTTAAACCGGTGATGCGTCTAGGTAGAAGTTTGCCGCGTTCGGTAATGAATTTGCGGAGGAGTTCGGTATCTTTGTAGTCAATCGGTTGACTGGGGGAGATGGGGGAGAGACGTTTACGATAGTAGCTCATAGATTTGTAAAGATTGCTTGACTTTTTAACTAAAGTGTGCTTACTTAATTTCCTTGTGGACGGTGTGCTTATTGCAGTGGGGACAGTATTTCTTGATTTCCAGTCTGCCGGTGGTATTGCGACGGTTTTTGCTGGTGGTGTAGCGAGAAACGCCGGGGGTACGCTTATCGGGATTACTGCGGCATTCCGTGCATTCTACAGTGATGATTAGGCGAACGCCTTTTTTACTAGCCATAACAACAGGGGATCGGGTAAATTTACACGCAATCGATCATTATGACATATCTAGGGCCTTTTAGGCAAGAGCGGCCGGGACACCTGCGAGGAATTGTCGGCTAAAAAGTTGAGTTTGGGATGAAATCCAGCACAAAAAAGCTAGAATAATCACAGCAGTTGGCGAGGATGAGGAAAAATGACGGTAAGATTGGGTAAACCGATTTTAGTGACGGGGATAGGCATTACCATCGCTTTCACCCTGGGGGAAACTCTCAATAGTACACTGAGCGAAATCGGTTCATGGGGTATTTTCGGTGCGATTGCTCTTGGTGCTGGTATCTGGTTTTGGCAAAAACCCAACACGAAAATCGATTTTTCCCATCCCACTCCCCTGAGTCTAGAAAAGGTTAAACAAGCGATTAGCAAAGCCGAGAAGATAATTAATTATCTGGGCAAAGAAGACCCAAATCAAGACTTAACCCCTCTCAAAACCAGTTTAACCCAATTAAATCAAGAATTTAGTCGCCAAGACCTGAAAATTGCCATTACTGGTGCTAGAAAAACTGGTAAAACTGCCCTAAAAAAACTACTAGAAAACGGCAACTTTGGGGAATCTATCGCTTTTCTGGAAACGGAACCGCTTCTAACTTTCGACTCCACCGCTAACCAGAAAAAAGCTCTGGCAGCCGACTTAGTTTTGTATCTGATCAATGGGGATTTAAACGATTCCGAATGGCAAATTCTCCAGCAATTCGATCAAATGCACCAGCGTGTTATCCTGTTACTGAATAAACAGGATCGTTTACCCGCCGAAACCAGAGAAGAAATACTCCTTTCCCTGAAACAAAGACTAAAAGAAACTATTCCCGCTCATCATATTTTAGCCATAGCCGCTGCCCCTGAACCCCTAAAAGTTCGTCAACATCAAAGCAATGGAGAAATCAAGGAATGGACGGAACCCCAAGCTATTGTTATTGATAATCTAGATAATTATCTCCGACAAATTATCGAACAAGAAAAGTCCGAATTAGTTCTGGGAACTATCTGGCGACAAGCGCTCGAATTAGTCAAGGAAACCAAACAATTACTCAATCAATCCCGACGCAAAAAGGCTTTACCTGTTATCGAACAATACCAATGGATAGCCGCTACTGCCACTTTTGCTAATCCTCTTGCGGCCCTAGATTTAGTTTTAGCGGCAGCCACTAACGCTCAAATGTTAGTGGATTTAGGGGCAATTTATCAACAAAAAATGTCCCTTGAACAAGCAAAAACAGCCATGACTACCCTGGGGAAAATGATGGTACAATTGGGCATGGTAGAGGTGACAACCCAGGCATTGGGAACGATTCTCAAGGGAAATGCGATTACTTATATTGCCGGTGGTACAGTGCAGGGAATTGGGGCAGCCTATCTAACTCGTTTAGCTGGTTTAAGTTTAGTTGAATATTTCCAAGAACAGGAAATTAACGAGCAACTGAATAATGATTGGAATTGGACGAGTTTGCAGAATAAAGTTAAACAGGTCTGGGAACAAAATCAGCGCCTAGCATTTTTACAGGATTTTGTCAAGCAAACGAGTGCTCGTTGGTCGGCATTTTCTGGTTAAAAAATGTAGTTAAGAACCGGGAAAAGGTAAATGCTGACGCAGCACATCCCAGCGCGAACAATCCCAATAATCAATATGAGAAATAATCAGATTATTGTCATCGAGAGTTAATTGGCTGCGTCCAGAAATAGCGATGCGAGGCCGCCAAGGTAAAGGGGTTGTCCAGTGCAATGTCCAACGGGTATTAATAATATTTCCCTGCTGTTCAATTGCGTGGACATCCATCTTGATAGCTTGGAACCATTGACTCATAAAACCAATCATTTCCCGATAGCGTTTAATCCCCCGAAATTGATTGAGAGGGTCTTGAAAATAAACGTTATCAGCATAAATGTCATAGGTTTGATCGAGGGGAAATCTTTGATAATCTTGCTGCAAAATAGCGATAATATCCATAAAATAAGTAATTAGTTATAATCAAATTGAAGATAGATTTTGCCTTTGATCCCCCCTGCCCCCCTTGATAAGGGGGGTGCCGATAGGCGGGGGGATCCCCCTGAATAAGAGGGGTCACTGTTAACTATTAAGTACCTAAGCAAAATTAGTTACACATATTTAACTACCTTTTGCCGTTCGGCTGAGCTCACGGCCGAAGCCTATTGCCTATTGCCTATTGCCTATTGCCTCTCCTAACCAAGAAATTAGTTTTGCACCACTACTCAAAAGATCACTCCCGTCAAACTAAAGGGACGCACTTCGGTGATTTTAACCTTAACAAATGTGCCGCGCAATTCCTCAATATTTCCCGTGAAGAAAGTTAAGCGATTGCCTCTAGTTCTTCCCATAACTTGACTAGCATCTTTAGGGTTAACGTCTTCCACTAAAATTTCCTCAATTCGGCCTAAATATCTTTGGGAACGTTCGGCGGCTTTTGTGGCCACTAAATGATTTAATCTTTGTAGGCGATCGCTTTTTACCTGCTCACTTAATTGATTATCCCAAATAGCAGCCGGAGTGCCTGGACGGGGAGAATAGGCCGCCGTATTTAATTGATCAAAACCAATCTCATCGACTAATTTTAAAGTATTCTCGAACTGTGCCTCTGTTTCTCCGGGGAATCCGACAATCGCATCGGCACTAATGGCAGCATCCGGCATTAAATTGCGAATATTAGCAATAATCTGTCGGTATTTTTCCTGAGTATAGCCCCGTTTCATGGCCTTGAGGATATCATTATCCCCCGATTGAAAAGGGATATGAAAATGTTCACAAACTTTAGGTAATTCCTGACAAGCTTTAATCAAACGTTCGGTAAAATAGCGGGGGTGACTGGTGGCAAAACGGAGACGTTCAATGCCAGCCACATCGTGAATGTAGTAGAGTAAATCGGTGAAATTGTGCAGATGTCGGCCGCTTGCCGTCACTCCGGGTAAATCCCGTCCGTAGGCATCGATATTTTGACCTAAAAGGGTGATTTCTTGATAACCCTGTTGTCCTAATTGTTCCATTTCTGCTCGAATTGCCGCAGGAGTGCGCGATTGTTCCACCCCGCGCACCCCCGGAACCACACAATAGGTACAGCGTTCATTACAACCATAGATGACGTTCACCCAAGCGGTAATATTACTATCCCGGCGCGGTTTGGTGATATCTTCCATGATGTGGATGGGTTCGGTGGCCACCACCTGGGAACCGTCAAAAACTTGTTGTAATAAGTCTCCCAAACGGTTTGCGTGTTGCGGACCGATAATTAAATCCACTTCGGGAACCCGTCTTAATAATTGTTCACCTTCCTGTTGGGCAACGCAGCCAGCGACCACTAGAGTAAGATCGGGTTGAGTTTGTTTGCGTTTAGCCTGTCTGCCGAGATAGGAATAAACCTTCTGTTCGGCATTATCGCGAATTGTACAGGTATTGTAGAGGATTAAATCGGCTTCGTTGGCATCCTCAGACCATTGAAACCCCAAATCTTCTAAAATACCCGCCATGCGTTCGGAGTCAGCTTTATTCATCTGACAACCAAAGGTGGTGATATGGTAACGACGTGGGGACTTATTCATGATGCTGGCTACAGAAACAAGAGTGCAGGTTTCTATTTTAGGCTATTTATCCTCTGACTATGGCCTGCCCCGATGGCCAAAAAGTTAGGATTGAGGATTGAGGAGATTATTTTTATTTATTCTCCCCACACCCCACACCCCACACCCCACACCCCACACCCCACTTCCCAGAAAAAGCATACTCAGCCATACAGGCAAATAAAAACGAAACTTTTGCTTTGAGGATATCTCCTGACTGGTAGGATAAAAATAAACCATAACTAGGCAGTTTAACCTCCACACCCCAGAGGCCACACCTTTAATCATCAAAGGAAAAGTATTTATATGTCTAAAAATCAAGTGTTCGACTTCTTCGCCTTAGCCGCTAAAAACGAAGAATTGGGTCAAAAAATGCGCTCAACCCAAGATCCTCAGCAATTACTAGAGATAGCTCGCTCGCAAGGCTTCGATTTCTCCCGTCCTGAATTAGAAGCGGCACTTAAATCCTTGCACGAGAGTCCCGACTTTTTCCAAAAGTTAGCTCATGCAGTGTTAGAAGTTTTCAGCCCTAACCACGATAATTATCCCTCGATCGGTGTCCAACCCTACGAAGGTGAGATCGATCGCTAGAATCAGTTATCAGTGATCAGTTACCAGTGATCAGAGGTGAGTTTTCATTTCACTGTTTACTAATCACTGAAAAAGGCTCCCCTCTCTCCCCAATTCATAGGGAGCATCCCACTAAGCATTTCGCATCTAAGTACAATTGCTTATGGCAAAATTGGGATGCTTCCAATTCATAATTCATAATTCATAATTTATAATTCCCAGAACTACCGAAAAGGCTTGCCATCTAAGCATTTTGCATCTAAGTATAATTGCTTATGGCAAAAGTGGAATGCTCCCAATTCATAATTCATAATTCATAATTTATAATTCCCACTCCCCTCACCCCACTCCCCACCCCAGCCATATATAGTATAAAAAAATTATAAAAAAGCCGAAATCAGCGAAAAATAGGCTTTTATCTGCCAATAAATCTGGCAAAGACAAGCAAGCCGCCAAGAGAGAAGTTAAAGCGAAAATCCGTTCTTAGCAAGGGTTTTCGCTTTAAATCTCCCGATAATTGCTGAGGCTGATGGGGGAAAGGAAGGAATGATTAACTTTCGTTAACCTGAAGATGAGAAATAATCATAATGTTTTATATTGTCAAAGGTGTCATAGTTTCCTATGCTTTTTTTAGGTTGATAATTTTGCCTGACTCGTCAAATTTTTACCAACCAGCCCTAGAAAATAAAATTAGTGGATGAAAACGGTCACGATCGAGATAAAATTTAGGATGGTCTTACCCCCACCTTGCCACGATCCCGACTGCCACCAAAGCTAGAGCAGGAAAAGTAACAAGGAAAGAATTTGACTGAAACAAAATTGATAACGCTAACGAGATTAATAGTTTAGTTTGGCTTGACAAGCGAGGAACAAAAAAATGCCAATTGCAGTAGGAATGATTGAAACCCTAGGATTTCCCGCCGTTGTGGAAGCGGCCGATGCCATGGTCAAAGCCGCCAGGGTGACTCTAGTGGGTTACGAAAAGATCGGTAGTGGTCGCGTCACTGTCATTGTCCGGGGAGACGTTTCAGAAGTGCAAGCTTCTGTGGCTGCCGGAGTGGAAAACGCCAACCGGGTTAACGGAGGACAAGTGCTATCTACCCATATCATCGCTCGTCCCCACGAAAACCTCGAATACGTGCTGCCCATTCGCTACACCGAAGAAGTAGAGCAATTCCGCAGCTATTAAACACCGTTAATCGGGGTCAGCATCTATAGAGTCGAAGAAAGCCAACCATTAGGAGACAAAAATATTATGTCAATTGCAGTGGGCATGGTGGAAACCTTGGGTTTCCCAGCCGTCGTCGAGGCGGCTGATGCCATGGTAAAAGCCGCCCGCGTAACCCTAGTAGGTTACGAAAAAATTGGTAGTGGTCGCGTCACCGTCATCGTCCGGGGGGACGTTTCGGAAGTACAGGCCTCCGTATCGGCGGGGACAGAAGCGGCATCTAATCGTGTTAAAGGTGGTCAAGTCCTCTCGACCCACATCATCGCCCGTCCCCACGAAAACCTCGAATACGTTCTTCCCATTCGTTATACAGAAGCCGTGGAACAGTTTCGTGAAAGTGTTAACCCACAACCTTTAAGACGAATCTAGAGCGCAACTAACTTTTAGTGTAAACAAATTCCATGCAAATTGCCAAAGTTTGCGGAACCGTCGTTAGCACCCTGAAACCGCGCAGTATGACGGGAGTGAAACTTCTGCTTTTGCAATTCATCGACGCCCAAGGGCAACTTTTGCCTAAATATGAAGTAGCGGGTGATATTGTCGGAGCGGGGATTAATGAATGGGTGCTAGTGTCCCGGGGAGGAGCCGCCCGTATCGAAGACGGACAGAACAATCGCCCCCTTGACGCGATGGTGGTGGGGATTATTGACACTATAACCGTAGAAAATCGCACCCTCTACAGCAAGAGAGACGAATTTCGTCAATCCGGTTAAACATCGATAGAACCCAAACACAGTTAATTAACAACCAGCCAGCCAAATTCAGTATGGAGGAAGACTAACTATGGTCGTCCGCACAACGGCGGCTAGTCCGAAAAAGCGGACCAAATCCCCAGAGGAAACGCGCATAGACGAGAGTGCCAAAGTCCACACCTTCTCTAACCTCAGTGGCGCTATCGAGATCGGGGCGCGAGTGGTGATCGCTCCGGGGACTTCCATCCGCGCCGATGAAGGAACCCCCTTTCACATTGGCGACGACAGCAAAATTCAGGACGGAGCAATCATCCACGGTTTAGAAAAAAGCCGTGTGGTGGGAGATGACGGCCGAGAATATTCGGTGTGGATCGGCCGGGGCAGCTGCATCACCCACATGGCACTCATTCACGGGCCTGCCTATGTGGGCGATCGCTGTTTTATCGGTTTTCGCTCCACCGTCTTTAATGCCCGCATCGGGGCCGATTGCATCGTCATGATGCACGCCCTCGTTCAAGACGTGGAAATCCCCGCCGGTAAATTCGTGCCATCCGGTTCCGTGATCACCAGCCAACAACAGGCTGATCGCTTACCCGATGTCACAGAAATCGATCGAGCCTTCACTCGTCACATTGTCGATATCGACCTCGCCCCCAGCGTCCCGGTCAAAGCCCACAGCCCAGCGACTCCTGCACCAGCAGCCGCTATAAACATCGCTAATGAGACGCTATATAGAAATTCGGTGACACCTATGAGTTTAAATACAAACATTCGAGCGCAGGTTCGCTCCCTCCTCTCCCAAGGCTACAAGATCGGCATCGAATACGCTGACAAACGCCGCTTTAAAACCAGTTCTTGGTTAAGTGCCGGCTTTATCGACGGCGGCCGCGAAGAACAGGTATCCCAATCCCTAGAAGCCTCCCTGAGAGACCTGCAAGGCGAATACGTCCGCCTGATCGGAGTCGATCCCGCCGCTAAACGGCGCATACTGGAAATGATTATCCAGCGCCCCGAAGACACCCCGGGAGAACCGGCCCGCACCACCACCGCCGTCCACGGCGGTCATGGCAACGGTAACGGTCATTCCGACCTGTCCGTACAAGTGCGTTCCCTGCTCGCCCAAGGACTGAAAATCGCCACCGAACACGCGGATAAACGCCGGTTTAAAACCAGTTCTTGGTTAACTGGACCTGCGATCGAAACCAAGAGCGAAGCGGGCATCATTCGCGATATCGAAGCGATCGTGACTGAAAATAGCGATGAGTACGTCCGCCTGATCGGGATCGACCCGCAAGCGAAAAAACGGGTCGTCGAAATGATTATTCACCGCCCCGGCGGCACCCCCGCTAGTAACGGCAGCTGCAAAGCCAGCAGCTACAGCGCCCCCGCTAGTAACGGAGCCAGTTATAGCAGCAGTGGTAGCTTAAGTGGGGAAACGATCGCTCAAATTCGTTCCCTGCTCGCCCAAGGCTACAAAATCGGCACCGAACACGCGGATAAACGCCGGTTTAAAACCAGTTCTTGGCAGAGTTGCGCCCCGATCGAAAGCAATCGCGAATCTGATGTAATTACTGCTTTGGAAGATTGTTTACGGGAACATAGCGGCGAATACGTCCGCTTACTCGGTATCGATGCTAAAGCCAAAAAACGGGTTTTAGAAACGGTGATCCAGCGTCCCGATGGTTCGGTGGCTAGCAATGGCAACGGTAAAACCGCCACCGTTGCTGAACCGAGTTTCAAAAGCTATGCTTCTGGTTCTTCTGGCGGCGGTACTGCCACTTTAACCAGTACCTTAACCGCAGAAACGATCGCTCAGATTCGTTCTTTATTGAACCAAGGTCACAAAATCGGGGCTGAACACGCGGATAAACGTCGTTTTAAAACCAGTTCTTGGCAAAGCTGCACCCCGATCGAGAGCAGTCGCGAATCCGATGTGGTGGCCGCTTTAGAAACCTGTCTGCGCGACCATCAAGGGGAATACGTTCGTCTGATCGGGATTGACTCCCAAGCGAAACGCCGTGTTCTCGAATCGATTATTCAACGCCCTTAATTTCAGGACTCGGCGATCGGTGAAGGGAGATAGGTGTTAGGTGTTGGCAGACCGGGAAAAATACCGGAAACTCTAACCCCTACCCCCTAACCCCCGCTCACTGATCACTGATCACTGAGTAACTGTCAATTATGTCCTTACCCCCCGTTCAACCTATTAGCCGCTCGGAATTCTATGTCAATGGTGATGTCACCATTCATGAGAGTGCGATCGTGGCTCCGGGGGTGATTCTCCGAGCAGCCCCCAATAGCCAAATAATTATCGGTGCGGGTGCTTGCCTGGGTATGGGAACAATTTTAACCGCCTATCAGGGTGTTATTGCTATCGGTGCGGGAGCAATTTTGGGTACAGGTGTTCTGGTCGTCGGTCGGGGTGAAATCGGTGAGAATGCCTGTATTGGGTCAACCACAACGATTTTTAATGCTTCTGTGGCAGCGATGTCGCTCGTGCCGTCCGGTTCCCTGATCGGAGATACTTCCCGTCAAATTACCATCGAGGTGTCAGCGACCCCATCGGAACCGGAAAGACCCCCTTTACCGGAACCGCAACCCGTAGTCAGTCAAGTGTCCCCAGTCCCGTCTGTGGAGGAAGTGGTCGCCGAAACCGTGGCCAGTCCTTGGGATAGCGAGGAAATGGTCGCCGAGGCCAGTCCTCCGGAAACCAGAGAACAAGCATCTACTACTAACCGACCGAATCAAGCATCGGTGGTCGGAAAGGTCTATATCAATCAGTTATTGGTCACGCTATTTCCAGAACGTCATCGTTTTAATGGCAACAATAACCATAATTCTTGAAGGGGAAAATAATCGTTCACAAGCCAAAAATCTCAACAATAATTACTGAGTAATTAGACCTAATTTATCTAGAGTTCACGGCTGTCTAACTGTCCTCTAGGTACTGGGTATAATTACTTAGAAATCCTGTTAATATTTAGCGATTGCCGACAACTTTTTGAGGTTGTAATTATTGATAATCTTCCTCAATTAAAGAGTAGTTTTAATCGCTCAAAGCCTGATGAGCAGAAGTTTCTGCGCGTCAATCAGGTAAATTTTTGTTGATTTTTTTGTGTTTTTGTAGAGATTGTCAAAGTTAGATGACGACAGATTAAAGAAACTAATCGCCTCGAGAAAAAAAAACAATCAAAATTTTAGGGATAGAGAAAAAAAATGATCAGAATAGGATAAAGTTCGTGTTAAGATGATCAGTTGAAAAAAACATTAGTGAAAATTGCTCCCTAACTTCGCTCCTAGCAGCAGGGGACAGGAGCTTAAGAAAAATCTATGTCGGTTGACGGCGAGATTTTACAGGTGCGACTAATCATGCAGTTTATGGAGGAATAATCCCAATGGTGCAAGCCAAATCCAAAGGTTTCCAGGCCGGCGTAAAAGACTACCGCCTGACCTACTACACCCCCGACTACACCCCCAAAGATACCGATCTACTAGCTTGCTTCCGGGTAACACCCCAACCCGGAGTTCCTCCTGAAGAAGCAGGTGCGGCAGTAGCGGCGGAATCTTCCACAGGTACCTGGACCACCGTTTGGACCGATAACTTAACCGACCTCGATCGCTATAAAGGTCGTTGTTATGATATCGAACCCGTACCCAACGAAGATAACCAGTTCTTCTGTTTCGTTGCCTATCCTTTAGATCTATTTGAAGAAGGTTCCGTCACCAACATCCTCACCTCGATCGTTGGTAACGTTTTCGGTTTCAAAGCTCTACGCGGTCTCCGGTTAGAAGATATCCGTTTCCCCGTCGCTTTAATCAAAACCTTCCAAGGTCCTCCCCACGGTATCACCGTTGAACGGGACAAATTAAACAAATACGGTCGCCCCCTACTCGGTTGCACCATCAAACCCAAACTCGGCCTTTCCGCTAAAAACTACGGTCGTGCCGTTTATGAATGTCTCCGCGGTGGTTTAGACTTCACCAAAGACGACGAAAATATTAACTCTCAACCCTTCATGCGTTGGCGCGATCGTTTCCTCTTTGTCCAAGAGGCGATCGTTAAATCCCAAGCAGAAACCAACGAAGTTAAAGGACATTACCTCAACGTAACTGCTCCTACCTGCGAGCAGATGATGCAACGGGCTGAATTCGCTGCCGAAATCAAAACCCCCATCATCATGCACGACTACCTCACTGGTGGTTTCACCGCTAACACCACCCTGGCGAAATTCTGCCGCGACAAAGGGTTACTGCTCCACATTCACCGGGCAATGCACGCGGTTATCGACCGTCAGAAAAATCATGGTATCCACTTCCGCGTTTTAGCTAAGTGCTTACGTCTCTCTGGTGGTGATCACCTGCACTCGGGAACCGTTGTCGGTAAACTCGAAGGTGAACGCGGGATCACGATGGGTTTTGTTGACCTGATGCGTGAAGACTATGTAGAAGAAGATCGCGCTCGTGGTATTTTCTTCACCCAAGACTACGCCTCCTTACCCGGGGTAATGCCGGTTGCTTCTGGTGGTATCCACGTTTGGCATATGCCCGCGCTGGTGGAAATCTTCGGTGACGATTCCTGCTTACAGTTCGGTGGTGGAACCCTCGGCCACCCCTGGGGTAACGCACCGGGTGCCACCGCTAACCGTGTGGCTCTGGAAGCTTGTATCCAAGCTCGTAACGAAGGACGCTCCTTGGCCCGCGAAGGTAACGACGTTATCCGGGAAGCTTGCCGTTGGAGTCCTGAACTGGCTGCCGCTTGCGAACTCTGGAAAGAAATCAAATTCGAGTTCGAGGCTATGGATACCCTCTAATACAGCCCTTCAGAAGGTTGTTAGCAGTTATCGGTGCAAAATAATGCTGGGGACTTGCCCAAAATCGGCAAGCAGTCGCTAGAATTTCAACACTGATAACTGTCTAGCCAATAACTGAAAACTGTATAAAATGTATCCGAAAAAAGTTGTTCAAGATACCGCGAAAGTCTTACAAAGTTACCTAACTTACCAAGCGGTTCGCACGATTATCGATCAATTGTCAGAAACTAATCCGACTTTGGCTATTTGGCTGAGTCACTATACTTCTAGCCATTCCATTCAGGATGGCGAGGCCTATATTGCGGGGTTAATGACTGAGAATAAAGAGTTAGTTTTGCGGATCATGACGGTAAGAGAACATTTAGCCGAACAGGTTTTAGAGTTCTTGCCAGAGATGGTAAAAACGGCAATTATTAATGACAATACCGAACATCGTCGGCAACTTTTGGAACGTCTCACCCGTACTGCTATAAGTCAACCAGAGACATCGGAATTAAATCTCGATGTTGATGATCTACCCAACCCATAAGGAATCAAGAAACCCATGAAAACTTTACCTAAAGAGAAGCGTTACGAAACTCTTTCCTACTTGCCCCCCCTCACCGATCAACAAATTGCTAAACAAATTCAATACATGATCGATCAGGGTTATATTCCTGCTGTGGAATTTGAAAAAGATCCCAAACCCGCGGATTATCATTGGACGATGTGGAAACTGCCTTTATTCTCTGTTTCTGGCCCCCAAGAAGTTCTTAATGAAGTTCGCGAGTGCCGCACCGAGTATTCTGATTGCTACATCCGCGTTATCGCTTTTGACAACATCAAACAATGTCAAACCATGAGCTTTATTGTTCATAAACCCAACGCCGGCCGCTACTAATTTGGCTGTCATCTAATTATTAACTATTGAGGGGGGTTCTTAGACCTCCCTTTTTTTCTATTTGTCTGGTAGAATTTTTAGCAAGAGTGAATCCGAGCTAGAAATAGGGGAGCATCTCACCTTTAATTGAAATGACTATATAATTACTCACTTGCATAAATGAAATGCTCCCAATATAATGGGACTGGATTCCTGTTTTTCTCATTAGCGATGGCATTTGATTATGTAGTTTTAGGCAGAAAGCTCAAGGATGCGCGAGAAAGTCTTTCAATTACTCCGCAAGAGTCGGCATTGCGTCTTCAAATAAGTTTGCAGGAATATCTAGATATTGAAGAAGGCAGGAATAGAATTACTGGCGACCAGTTGGTGTTGTTATCTGTGATGTACCGCCGTGACTTCAGGTACTTAGTTACAGGCGACTACCCATCAGCAGAGTCCCAAGTTCAAGAAATATTTCGTCGCAACGCTGCCCTTTCCAAAAGCGATCGCATTGCTATTCAGGAATTTGTTCGGCTTTGTGAGTACGAAGATTTCCTAGAAAGGGAAGTATTTCAGCGTCAGCCTACAAAAATTCCTAATTACGCACAATATCCGTTTAATCATAGCTACTTCAAAAGACAAGGTGAAGAAGCAGCTTCTTTGGAGAGAGAACGTTTGGGTTTAGGGCAACAGCCAGTAGAAAATATATTTGAGTTAATCAGAAATCAAGGCATTCATATATTCAAACGTCAATTAGAAGATAAAAATATATCCGGACTATATATTAACCATCCGGTCGCTGGTCACTGTATTCTCATCAACTATCTTGATGATTTATACCGACAAAATTTTTCTGCCGCTCATGAGTACTGTCATGCTTTATTTGACTCTTCTGAAGGGCAGGAAGTTACATACTTAAAATCTTCAAATGATCGGTCTAAACTTGAGTGGAGAGCCAATAGTTTTGCAGGCAGCTTTCTAGTTCCAAAACAAAGAATTGAGCTGGATTATTCGCCTGTAGAAAGCTACGAAGCTTGGGTTAGTCTCATTCGGCGAATTGCTGAACGATTTCGAGTCAGTTCTCAAGTGATAATTATCCGTTTATCTGATCTTACATGGCTCAATGAAGCTTTACAAGATCAACTAATACAAGAAAAACGTTTGGTCATTAAACATGACGAGAAATTTGATCCTGAGACTCCACCGACGCTATCTTCAGGTATGCAAAGTAAATCTGCACAAATTATACGTCAAGGTTTGTCTTGGCATTTCATTGATTTGTGTACAGAGGCATATAGAAGAGGAGAGATTACTCACCATAAGCTCCTAGATATGCTACTGCTACCTTTGGAAGATGGTTATCAGCTTCTAAATGAACTTCTAACGTTTTTGGAGGTCAGTAGTCAATGATGGGCGTAGTATCTATCGATACTTGTGCGATTATTCACTTCATGTACATTAATCGCTTTCATCTTCTTAAATTGCTTGGATACTCTGTGATTACTACAGTGTATGTTCAATTAGAATTTGAGCAGGGACATTCTGATAGTTTAAATTATTACAAAAAACTAATTGATTATGGTGAAATTACAACATTTCCTCTAGAGATCGAGGATTTAGTTGAGATGTCAAACGTCCCTCAATCAAAACGTGCGAGTGATGCAGAACTGTCCTGTTTTGTTGTTGCCAGACGTATCGGTGGCAAAGTGCTGACCGATGATAGAAAGGCAATAAATTATATTCGGCAATACCTTCAAATGCCGAAAGATACTATTACTCAACTGGTGGAGGTTTTGATAGAAGCTTATTTAGCAGACCATTTAGGGGATCATGAGCTTAGATCAATTCAGGAAATTCTGGAGAATAATAAGTTCAAGATTAAGTTCGACTTAGCTCGTGAGGCAGCAAAGAGAAGATGGATGATGGATGAGAAGTGTTGAACGATAGTGAGATTTCCAAGGCACTGCGTAGCAGCACGCCGCTATTACCTGGTGCTTTAATAAAATGTAACGCACCTTGTCTGTGGGGTGCTAAGTTAACATCAACATAGGAATTATAACTATTACTGGACTTATACCATTTTTCTTTATTTGCGTCACAACGAATGCAGGCTTGGCAAGCATTCGAGCGTGGATGTCTGTCATGGATTTAGAAATTTGGTATTACCCCTTGACAAAAGACCATAACCCGTGCTGTATCTGAATGGGGTTTTACTGGGTACAAATTAAGGAAACCCCAAATAAATCTAACGCCTTCGAGCCGTTGCTTTTTTATTTTTTGATTCGATTCGTCAAACTATACCGATATTTTCTAGGTGTCGATAGCCTTGAATAGAGGTTCCTTTTAGGTTCAAAAATTTATCAACTATCATAAGTAAAATAATCTCGTTTTTGGCGATTATATCAAATCTTAACTCTATTGTCTATCTTTGTGGCCTTAACCTGTTTGTGCCGTAAGTCCTTCCCTATATGAATTTTAGCTTTTATTTTAAGTTAATTATTTGCATAACAATTCTGGAATAGCCTATTTTTCCGATTTTATTGATACAAAGAGCGGGTGAAATCTAAAACTTTTTGTTGCTTTTCTTTGGGTAATTTATCGATTAAAGCTGTTAGCTTTTCTGTTAAAGATAACCAAGTTTTGTTCTGAGCTTTCCAGATGACAATAAATTGCTGCATTGGGAGAGAACAAAGGGCTATAGTTTCCCCTAGATCATTACTAAATTCAATTTCGTAACAACCATCATTGTAGTCTTCAACAATTGTCCCTTTTTCTCCCATTATTAAGTTATGTTCAGGCAAGTCAACTAATAATTCCACAAGGTCAAATAATTCTGGTTTAATCATGGTTTTTTTCTCACATATAAAGTTACTAATTTAGCTGTATCACTATCAGGCTCAACAATCCATCCAGTCCTCACTATTTCTTGTTGACCTGGTTCAATTCCTGTAATTTCTAGGTCAACTTGATAGCGTTTGCCATGTCGATCTGTACTTTGATAAACAGCTTTTGCTTCAAGGGATTTGTTAGCGATTTGTTGTAGAAGTGGCTCATAATTATCTTGAGTATATCCTAAGTGGCGTTGAAACATGATGGCTTTATTTAATCCTTTTGGATTGTCTAAATTGAGAGCATATTGGGTTAATTTTCTAGAATCTATTTTGACTTTGTTGACAATATCTTTTAATTTCATTGGAATTAAGACGATTATTAATTTTGACTTTGCCTCTAGTTTCATATTTCATAAGGGAGCATCTCACCCTTGCAATAAGTAGAAATGCTTAATGAGATCAATAAAAAAGTTAAAAAAGGCAACCATTTAGCTCTGGACTTTACCCGTACAAAAATACTAGCTATGGCTAAAAGTCTTACAGAGCCTGAGTTAAAGCCATATAATACCAATGAGCTACTGAACACAAAATCCTGAAGTCTTTACGCAGATAGGGTTTGCGGCAAAAATCTTCCAATTTGACCTTTCGACCATTATAGCTTGTTTCGGGGCAGAAAACCAGCAAAAACATGGCTACAGAGGGAATCGCTTACTCTAGAGATTAATGACATCATCTGTGATCATAAGGTTAGCGATCACCATACAGCCAACTCCACAGAATCGCTCTACTCTAGATACAGTCAACGGTACAGCCATTTTCAAGGGGAAAATGTACCCAGTAGCGTCTTTTCAATTTTTTCTGAGAAGCGACCTGCAGTAAGGGTAAGGGTTCCGCCCTAATGCCAATAAAATAGCGACCTTATTTCCCCAAGCTTAGATTATACTGTTCGGATATGCCCTGCCCTACAGTTTGAGTTTTCAAGGTTATGGGTGCTAGTTTTCGGTACTTGTTAGAGTCTATAAGCTGCGCTGGTATTGGAACTTTTAGTACAAATGCTCAAACTGCACCAGTCAAGATTTAATGGGTGAAAAGTATGTTAACATCGCTGACTCTTCGGAATTTCAAAAGCTATCAGGAGGCAACCTTGTCTCTAGCACCCATCACCTTTTTAATTGGTGCTAATGCGTCAGGTAAAAGTAATGCACTAGAAGCAATTCGCTTACTTTCGTGGTTAGCGAAAGGCAGCAGGTTAGATGACATTGAACGCAACATTCAAAGCGGGAATGCAATTGCTCGTGGACAAGCGATCGATCTTTTCGGTGCAGAAAAACAATGTTTTACCTTGGGAGTACACATTGATAACGCTCCTGACGGTTGGACTGATTTCGAGATTGAAATTGGGCTATTATCAGACCAACTTATTATAATCGGAGAAAGTGTCAGTAAAGCTAGTAAAGATCAGGAATTAACACTTTACAAAATTGATGGCGATCCTAACCCGCACACCGATGAAATTAGGGTGATGTATAACAATTTTAAGACAGGTAAAAATAAGCCTCATATACCTTGTTCTAACCGACAAGCCATTTTTTATCAATTGGAAACTCCCAGTCGGTTCCAGCAAAGTCATACTAAATCACAAAAAATTATTCCAGCAGTTACTAAAGTAATTCGAGAAACCTTGAGGAATATCGTCTTTCTTGATCCTCGTCCAGCAGTAATGCGGGATTATGCTTACGCTAAAGATGATGATATTAAAGAAGATGGCTCTAACCTTTCTAGTGTTCTTTACGCAGTTTGTCAGCAGGGAGAGACTCAAAAAAACAAGTTGCTTGACTTCATTCGTTCATTACCAGAACAGGATATTACCGATATTCGCTTTATCATTACAGACCGCAAGGATGTTATGGTGAAACTAATAGAGTCTTTTGGGAACAAAGAACATCAGATAGATGCTCCTTTGTTGTCTGATGGTACTCTGAGAGTTTTAGCGATTGCTGCAACTCTACTAAGTGTAAATCCTGGAACTTTCGTAATTATTGAAGAGATCGATAACGGTGTTCATCCCAGTCGTGCAGATAATTTAGTTAAGCAAATTCGGGAGATCGCCTTAGAAAGAAAACTGAGGGTACTGATCACCTCCCATAACCCGGCGTTACTAGATGCAGTACCCGATAGTGATATTGGAAATGTACTTTGTTGTTACCGAGATCCGCAAGCAGGAGATAGTCGTATTGTCCGATTAGCTGATTTAGAGCGTTTCCCCGAATTAATTGTGCAGGGAACTCTTGGTCAGTTGATGACTAAACAAGTATTAGATAAGTTCTTAAAGGATAAGTCCACAGCAGAACAACGTCAACAAAACGCGCTAAGTTGGTTAGAGCAATTAAAACAGGGAGAAGTAGCCTGATGGGAGCTATTTGTCTGATCGATACTTCGATCTTTTTAGAGATACTTAATGTCCCCCACAAAGCGAGTCAATCTGAGTTAATACTTCAAAAATTAGAAGAGAAAATTAAAGCTAGGGAATCTCTTTTTTTGCCAATGGCGACCATTCTGGAAACTGGCAATCATATTGCCAAGGCCAAAAAGGTAGATGGCAATCAGCGACGTATTTGTGCAGAAAAATTTGTAAATCAGGTAACACAAGCTCTTGAAGGAAAATCTCCCTTCACCCCTATTAATTTTCTAAAGAAAGAAGACCTGCAAGGATGGTTAAAAGAGTTTCCTGATGAAGCGATGCGAGGTAGGGGACTGGGAGACCTTTCTATCATTCATGATTGGCAGAAAATTTGTGATCAAAATCCAAGCCGCCGCGTCTATATATGGTCTTTGGACAAACACCTTAAAGGTTACAATCAGACACCGAAGTTATGAGTAATTGACTACGGATTTACTTCTAATAGTCGATTTGTATTTTAAAAGGTAGAGATTTAATTATTGGACTTCCCCCTTGACAGTAGAGATTTAATTATTGGACTTCCCCCTTGACAAAAGACCATAACCCGTGCTGTATCTGAATGTGCCTTTACTGGGTACAAATTAAGGAAACCCCGAATAAATCTAACGCATGATTGTTGCCGAGGAGAATTACGATTAGGGAATTTTCCCCTAAACTTCCCCCACTCACCTATAAGTAAATATTATGATAAACATGGGTACACCCAGAAAAATCAACGGCTGCATCCCTGGGTCGGGGTTGGGGAAGTGGCGAGAAAAAAGCTGGTAAAATAACTCTAGGCAACCTTAAAAAGAATTCATGAAAGCGCAAACAACAAGTAAAGATAGCCTGATCCTACGGCAAGAAGTAGTGGGAGCGCGTCGCCCTAGTAACTATTTTTGGGCTGTAATCGTCTCTATTGGCGGTCTAGGGTTTCTCCTCGCCGGTCTTTCCAGTTATTTTAAGGTCAATCTACTTCTCGTTAGCGATACCAGTGCCTTACAATTCATTCCCCAAGGGGTCGCCCTCCTCTTTTATGGCACTGCGGGGACGCTTTTAGCCATCTATCTCTGGTTATCTCTCCTCTGGAATGTCGGAGGTGGTTACAACGAGTTTAATAAGGAAACCGGCAAAGTTAAAATCTTTCGTTGGGGCTACCCCGGCAAAAATCGTCGCATTGATCTCGATTGGCCCCTGGAAGATGCGCAAGCTGTGCGGGCCGAAGTGCGAGAAGGACTCAACCCGAAACGGGAACTATTCCTACGGATTAAACAGCGTCGCGATATTCCTTTAACTCGCGTCGGTGATCCCATGTCCCTCTCGGAATTGGAAAATCAAGGAGCGGAACTCGCTCGTTTTCTGGAAATTCCTCTAGAGGGATTGTAGGCCTTTTTTCGCTCTTTTTGGCTATAAAATGATGAAGATAAGAAAATCTGGCTGGCTGTCTGTGGTTTGTGTTTTTTTAATCACAACGACCACACTTTTCGGCTGTTCTTCCCCAGAAGCTAACTCCACCCCCGATAATTCTAGTATCACCCAAACCTCTCAACCTGCCAGTTCGGGCAGTGTCAACATGGATAATTACAAACCCCGCTTAGATGGAACTGCCGTCGTCGAGATGATCATCAAAGGTAAACCGGTAACGATCGAAATTGATGGCAATGCGGCCCCAGTTACTGCCGGTAATTTTGTGGATCTGGTGGAGAGAGGTTTTTATAATGGTTTAACTTTCCATCGCGTGGTTACAGAACCGCAGCCTTTTGTCGCCCAAGGTGGTGATCCCCAAGGTCGCGGAACTGGTGGTTTTGTCGATCCAGAAACCAAGCAATCCCGTTATGTTCCCCTGGAAATTCTCCTCAAAGACGAAAAAGAGCCGATTTATGGGAAAGCAATCGGTCAACAGGCCACGGCCCGCACTCCCATCGTCGCTTTACCCCATAAACGCGGTGCGATCGCGATGGCCCGTTCTCAACAACCTAATTCCGCTTCTTCTCAGTTTTATTTTGCTCTGTCGGATATCAATTTCCTCGATGGTGATTATGCCGTTTTTGGTTATGTCACTAAGGGAATGGAAGTGATCGATACGATTAAACAAGGGGATAAAATTGACTCGGCCAAAGTTATTTCCGGTGCAGAAAATCTGAAAAAATAGCGATCGGTTAGGGTGGGTTCGCACGACGTTAACGGAGGCAGGGGGCAGGAGTCCGTTTTTGTAACGGGGATTTATGCCCCGCTCCAAAAACTTTTCGCCTTAAGGCGAGGTTTTAGACCCGATTTTTTCGATAATTTAATCTTCGCCGTCCCCCCCCCCAATCATTTAATATTCCGATAACTGATAACTGATAACTGATAACTGATAACTGATACCTGATAACTGATAACTGATAACTGATAAATGAATGTTGTGGTGACGGGAATTGGGTTGATCAGTTCTCTGGGAAATTTAAGTCAGAGTTGGCAAAGATTACTAAAGGGCAAAACTGGTATAACTAGGCAACAACCCTTTTCTGATTTACCCGCTTTACCCTTGGGTTTAATCGGTCACAAACCGGCATTTTTAGAGGATTTAACCAAAATTGCCCTGATTGCTGCCCTTGAAGACGCGAAGTTAACCCCTCCCTTAAAGGATTGTGCTGTCACTATCGGTTCTAGTCGCGGTTGTCAGGGTTTATGGGAACGGATGGCAGCGACGGGAATAGTAGAAAACTGGTTAGATAGTTTACCCGATCGCGCCTCGGTATTGACCGCTAGATTGATAGAAACCAGCGCCCCAGTCTTAGCACCGATGGCGGCCTGTGCCACGGGCATCTGGTCGATCGCTCAGGGTGTAGAATTAATTACTATGGGAGAATGCGATCGAGTTTTAGCCGGGGCGATCGAAACTCCGATCACTCCCTTAACTTTGGTGGGATTTGAACAGATGGGAGCTTTGGCGAAAACGGGCTGTTATCCTTTTGATAGAGCTAGGGAAGGCTTAGTTTTGGGGGAAGGTGGCGCGATTTTAGTCCTTGAATCGGAAGAACTGGCTTTAAGCAGAAATGCCGCCATCTACGGGCAAATTTTGGGCTATGGTTTTACCTGCGATGCCGATCATGTTAGCGCCCCGGCGGTGGATAATCGTAGCGCTACCAAAGCCATAGAACTATGTTTGCACAGAAGTCAATTAAGAAAAGATGAAATTAATTACATTCACGCCCACGGCACTAGCACGCGTTTAAACGATGAACGGGAGGCAAACCTGATCGCCAGCATTTTTGGTTCGCAAGTGGCTGTAAGCTCGACAAAAGGCGCAACAGGACACACTTTAGGGGCTTCGGGGGCATTAGGTGTGGCTTTTTGTTTAATGGCTCTGAAAAATCAGCTAATTCCCCCCTGTGTGGGTGTGCGCGAGTCGCCTTTTCAATTAAATTTAATTAGATCGGCTGTTAATTTTTCCCTGCACAATTGTCTCTGTCTTAGTTTCGGTTTCGGAGGACAAAATGCAGCCATCGCAGTGGGGAGATGGGGGAGAAGGAGAGGGGAGTGGGAATGATGAATGATGAATGATGAATTGGGGAGACGGGGAGAATAAATAAAAGCAAATCTCCTGATAACTGATAACTGATAACTGATAACTGATTATGGATACACCGAGACTACATCCAGATACGATCGAAGAAGTTAAACAAAGAATTGATATTGTGGATTTAATTTCGGAGAGAGTCGTCCTCAAAAAAAGGGGAAGGGAATACGTCGGTTTATGTCCCTTTCACGAGGAAAAATCCCCTAGTTTTACGGTTAGTCCTGCCAAACAAATGTATTACTGTTTTGGCTGTGGTGCGGGGGGAAACGGGATTAAATTCTTTATGGAGGTGGGGAAACAATCTTTTAGTGAAGTGGTTTTCGATCTTGCTAGAAGGTATCAAATCCCGATTAAAACTCTAGCAGTAGAACAGCGTCAGGAATTAGAACAGCAATTATCCCTCAAAGAACAATTATACGAGATAATGGCCGTGGCGGTGAGTTTTTATCAACACGCCCTTAGTCAACCCCAAGGGGAAAAAGCGTTAGATTATCTCAAGGTACAACGACAACTAACCCCAGAAACTATCGCAACTTTTCAACTGGGATATTCTCCAGAAGGTTGGGAAACGCTCTATCGTTATTTAGTGGAACAAAAGCGCTATCCTGTGGCTTTAGTAGAACAAGCAGGATTAATTAAAGCGCGTCAAAATGGTAGTGGTTATTACGATCAATTTCGAGATCGTTTAATGATTCCTATTTTTGATAGTCAAGGACGGGCGATCGCTTTTGGTAGTCGTAGTTTAGGTAATGAACAACCAAAGTATCTAAATTCTCCCGATACCCCTCTATTTGAAAAAGGAAAAACTCTCTTTGCTCTCGATCGAGCTAAACAGGCAATTATTCAGCAAGATTTAGCGATAGTTGTCGAGGGTTATTTTGACGCAATCGCTCTCCATGCTGCGGGTATCACTAATGTGGTTGCCTGTTTAGGAACAGCTTTAAGTCAAGAGCAAATTAAGCTACTTTTGCGCTACAGTGAAAGTAAACAAATAATCTTTAACTTCGATGCCGATCAAGCGGGAATTAAAGCGACACAAAGAGCGATCGAGGAAATTAACTCTCTAGTTTATTCAGGACAAGTTAACCTAAAAATCCTCAATCTTCCCGAGGGTAAAGATGCCGATGAATTTCTTAAATCTCGTGCTGACGGGGACCACGGATTCGACAAGCTCACCGCCCATAGTTATCGAGAATTAATCGAAAAATCTCCTTTTTGGATTGATTGGCAAATCTCGCAAATGTTGGTTAATAAAGATTTAAAACAGGGACTACATTTTCAACAAGTGTCTAGTAGTATGGTGAGTTTACTACAAAAGTTAATTGATGGCAACCAACGCACTTTTTATCTAGATTATTGTGCTGAAATTTTGGCTCAAAAAGATGCCACTCGTTTGCCTTATATTTTAAAAAATCTCTCTAAACAGGTTAATAAACCTCGGTTCGACGAAGCTCACCGTCCACAAGGAAAATCTCTGGCAATCAAGAGGAAAAGCATCCTAGATAAATCCGAAAAAAACGGCTCAGAAAAAGCCGAATGGTTACTATTACTAATCTATCTCCATTCTCCCGAATATCGGAGGCTCATTTGTGAACTTTTGGATGAAAAAGATTTAATTTTTAATCTCCCTGATTATCGTTGGTTATGGCAAGTAATTCTAGAGTTAGAAACCCAAATTACTAAACCAAGAGATTTGATGTCAGCTTTACAGAATCATTTATTGATGATAACTACAGACAAAAATCGTGATTTTAATTCTTTATTTCACTTAAATGAACATACCAGTCAGGAAATATTTCAGCCAGAAGAACAGATAAAAAATGCTATTATAGCTCTGGAAAAAATTAGTTTAATGGAATATCGTCGCTACTGTCAAGAACAATTAATTAATGCTATCGACAGCAATCAACGGGAATTTTATCAGCAGGAATTCTATCAAACTGTTAATAAATTAATCGCAATTGATCCTCTCTACCAACAAGCTTAATTCGGGTCTGCTGAAAAAGTTTTTCGGTGGGGGCAGGGTGTGGGGTGTGGGGTGTGGGGTGTGGGGTTTTACCGGTTTTGAGGTGGCCAATTACCTAATTTTTAGGGAAAAAGTCCCGGAATTTTCCCCCTGATCACTCCCATA